>CAZZCT010000016.1:0-45958 GCA_964652365.1 uncultured Lentisphaerales bacterium | reverse complement strand
CGGGCTGGAAGCCCGTGCCACGCTCGCCCTGTGGCGCACGTCGGCCCGACGTGCGTCCCGACGAGCTGGGCCGCCCAGGACCTTGGGGCACCCGGTCGGCCAACGCCCAGCCGCAGTCTGAACCGTAATCACTGAAATCTGCCGACGGCAACTTGAAGTTATCGGCAAGAAAACTTATAGGTGGCGCAGGAGCAGGGAGCGACTGCGCGCATCCAGGGCGTCGAGGTCGGGGATCTCGAAGCGGTTGTTCTCCACGTCCGTTAGCAGGTAGTGGCTCGGTCCCAGGCGCACCGCGCTCTCGCGCAGGTCGCGGGTCGTGAACTGCCCGGGCCCGCGGTTGGTTTCGACCTTCCAGTCCACCGAACCGAACTTCTCGCTCACGGCGAGCACGCGGCAGATGATCGCCGTCATGTAGCGCCGCGCCACATCGGCGCTGACCTCGCGTCGGCTTTCGTCGTCCAGTCCGTCGAGCGACCGGAGCATGCCGATTTCGGTGCCGCCGCCGTCGCGCACACTCAGGTGGCCGGTCGGGAAGGAGAGCGGAAACGCCCGCAACACGGCGACTTTCAGCCAGGTTTGCGAGTCGGCGACCTCCAGGCGCAGCGTGGTGCCGGCCCGGAAGAAGCGCAGGGTGTGCGGGTCCAGAAAGGTCAGCCGCACCGCCTCGGCCGCGGTGCGCGCGAGGGGCGTTGGCACGGGGGGGGCGACGGGTGGCGCCGCGGCCTCTACGGCTGCAGGTTCGGACGAGGACGCGCTCATACTCCCACCGCCATCACGGATGCCATCTCCTTTTGCATGTCGACCAGCTTGCTGAATTCGCCCTTCTTGGCGAGCAGCTCCTGATGCGTGCCGATCTCGTCCGCCAGGCCATCGCGCAGGAAGACGATCCGGTTGGCGTTGCGCAGGGTACTCAGCCGGTGCGCGATGGCGAAGGTCGTCCGTCCCTGCACCATGCGGGCGATCGCTTCCTGGATCTGTTTCTCAGTGTCGGTGTCCACTGAAGCCGTGGCTTCGTCGAGCACGAGGATGCGGGGGTTGTGCAGGATGGCCCGCGCGATCGCGATGCGCTGGCGCTCACCGCCGGAAAGCGACTGGCCGCGCTCGCCCACCCGCGTGTCGTAACCATCGGTCTTGTTGACAATGAAGTCATGCGCGTTGGCGGCCCGGGCGGCCGCCATGATCTCCTCCTGCGAGGCGCCTGGCTTGGCGTAGCCGATGTTCTCGGCAATGCTGCCGTTGAAGAGGAACGTATCCTGCAGCACCACGCCGATCTGCGAGCGCAGGTCCTGCTGCGCCACCTTGCGCAGGTCAAGGCCGTCGATCAGGATTTCGCCCTCCTGCGGATCGAAGAGCCGGCAGATCAGGTTGATGGTGGTGCTCTTGCCGGCGCCGCTGCGGCCGACCAGGCCGATCATCTCGCCGGGCTGCACGTCGAGGTTGATCTTCTTCAACACGGGCTTGTGCGGTTCGTAGCCGAAGGTGACGTCGCGGAACTCCACGCGCCCTTCGATCCGCGGCAACGGCACCGCGTCGGCTGCGTCCTTCATGTCGAGGTCGCTGTCTAGGATCTCGAACACCCGTTCCGCCGAGGTCAGCGAACGGGCCAGATAGTCCGCAATGCGGCTGAGGAACTGGAGTGGCCCGTAGAACATGCCGAGGTAGGCCACAAAGGTCATCAACGTGCCGAGCGTGACCTCGCCGCCCAGCACCTGGCGGCCGCTCAGGTACCAGACCAGGATCGACCCCATGCTGGCCAGGAACCACAGGATCGGAAAGAGCGTGCTCCAGGTCTGTTCGGCGGCCATGTCCGACTGCTGGAGATTCAGGCTGTGCTCCCGGAAACGTGCAATCTCGTCGTCCTCCTTGGCGAAGGCTTTGACGACCCGCTTGCCGGAGAGCGTGTCGCTGACCGAGGCGGTCAACCGGCTGCGGTAGTGCCAGTAACGGTGCCACAGGCCGAGGATGTGCTTCCAGAAGAGGTTCGACAACAGCAAAACGATCGGCACCGGCACCAGCGCCACCAGGGTCAATTTCCAGTTGAGGGAGAGCAGCACCACGCCAATGCCGACCAGCGTGAGGATGTTGATCACGAAGTACTGCATGCCGTCGACCAGCACCGCTTCGAGCGACGAGGTGTCCTGCGTGACGCGCGTGATCATCGCGCCGACAGGGTGCTTGTCGAAGAAGCGCAGCGAGAGGAACTGCAGTTGTGCGTAAAGCCGCATGCGCAGATCGTGCGACAGGCGCGTACCGAGCCGGACCAGCAAGCGTCCGCGGGCGACGCCCACCACCTGTCCGAGGATCTGCGCGACCAGCAGCCCCAGCACCAGCCAGCCCAGCAGGGCCACCCGTTCGGGAACCGGCGTCACCGCGGCTGTCGGCGCCAGTACGCGGTCCATCAAGGGCCGCGTGAGGTAAGGCGGGAGCAGACTCAGCCCCAGTCCGGCGAGCATCAGCGCCCAGACCGCGATGACGGAGCGCCAGTAGGGGCGCAGGTAGCCCATCAGGCGCAGCGCCACCTTGCCCTTGTTGAGACAGGCCGGACAGACCTTGGTGCCGTCGGGCAACAGGAGGTGGCAGGCGGGACAGCGCTTGCGCTCTTCGGGATCGGGCGTGAAGACCGGTTGCTTGGCCGGTGGCTTGCCTGCCGCCGCGTCGCGCCGGGCCTGCTCCAGGTCGGCCAGGTAACGGACCACCTGCGACATGCGGCGCCGGCAGGCATTGGTGAAGCGCACGATTTCCACTGTCGTGCGCGCCACGGTCGCCACCAGCGCGCCGCCGCCGATCAGCTGGTCGAGGGTCGGAGACTCCAGTTCGGCCAATGGCAGATCAAGCCGCGGGATCGTGGCGGTCGCTGAAGAGAAGACGAGCAAGCGGTCGGCGGTGACGATCAGCCACTCCTCGCCGAACCGGCCTTCCAGCGTGAGATCGACGGCCACGGTGGCAACCGCCGCGCCGCGGCCCGCAAGGGCCTGTTCAATGGGCGTTGGCAAAACCTCGCTCGGAAACATGCCGGTGTATTAGCACAAAACCGGCGCGCGGGTCACCAACAACCGGACGTCGCCGTGAAGTTTGCGTGGGTCACGTGCCGGCTGGACGGCAGCGACCTGCATTGCGCGGTCGGTCCCGAGCAATGGGACAAGGGCGGGCATCACGGCACGTGGTTTCCCGACGGACGACGCATTTCCATGAATCCGGCCATCACGCTCGGCCTACCCAAGGACTTCCTCGGCACCGTGAGCTACGCGCAGCCTGGCAAGGTGCTGTTGAACGTTGAGCGCAAACCGGGGGGCACGGTGGTGTTTCTCTTCTGACGCGCCGGCGGACGAACTCCCCAAGCGATGCGTGGACTGGAATCTGCCGGGCGGCGACATAGGCTTGCAGCGTCTGCGGCAGCGGCTGGGACGGATTGATCAGCACGCTGTGGATGCCGGCCCGGACGCCCGCGCGCAGATCAGACTCGCGGTCGCCCGCCATCCAGCACTGCGCCGGGTCGAGCGCGTAGTGGTCGATACACTCGAGGATGAAGCGCGGCGAGGGTTTGCGGTAGCAGGCCGGTTCGTCGGGGCCTTCGGCGGCGATGCAGGTGGCGGCGAAGGCGCCGGCGGGCAGGCCAAGCAGCTCGAACATGCGCCGGTTCACGGCTTCGGCGTCGTCCCAGCCCAGCAGGCCGCGGGCGATGCCGCTCTGATTCGTGAAGAGAAACAGCCGGCAGCAGCGGCAGGCCGCCTGCAGCGCCGCGCGAACGCCGGGCAGCAGCCGCACCTCGGTCGGATCGCGAAGGTAGCCACTGTCCGCAATCAGGGTGTCGTCGCGGTCCAGAAAGAGCGCCGCGCGGCAGTTCACGCGGTCGCCTCGTGGGCCAGGATCTCGGCTGGCGTGGCCGTGGCGGTGCCCACTTTGCCGACCACCACGCCGGCGGCCAGGTTGGCCGTGTGCACGGCTTCCTCGGGTGCGGCGCCGGCGGCCAGGGCGGCGGCCAGCACGGCGATCACGGTGTCGCCGGCGCCCGAGACGTCGAAGACCTCGCGCGCCGCGGTCGGGACGCGGTGTATGACCTGCCCGTCGGTGCTGATCAGCATGCCGTCCGCGCCCAGCGTGATCACCAGCAGGGCCGGGTGGTGGCGGGCGTAGATCTGGCGGCAGACGACCTCGGCCGGAAATCGCCCGCCGGGCGCCTCGCACTGGGCCAGTTGCAGGGCCTCGGCGCGGTTCGGCGTCAGCAGGCCGAGGCGATCAAAGGCCAGGCTGGGACGCGGTTTCGGGTCCAGCGCCACGAGCTTGCCGGGGCCGGCGAGCCGCTGCACGCGGGCGATCAATTCGCTGTCGATCACGCCCTTGGCGTAGTCCGAGAGGATCACGGCGTCGGCTGCGCCGACCCGCACCGCCAGGAGTTCCTCGACCCATGCGGGCGGCAGCAGGCTCTGCTCGGGCAACGGCTCGCGGTCCAGGCGGCACAGCTGCTGGTTCCGGCACATCACGCGCGTTTTGACGATGGTCTGGCCGCCGGCGCGCAGCAGCCGCCGGTCGAACTCGACCCCGGCGTGGGCGAGCAGTTCAGACAGGCGAGTGCCGTCGCGGTCGTCGCCGGCAGCACCGACCAGTTCGACGGCGGCTCCCAGCGCCCGGAGATTGTGGGCCACATTGGCGGCACCGCCGACCGTGTAGGTGTCGCGCTCAATGCGTACCACCGGGACCGGCGCTTCGGGCGAGATGCGGGTGGCGTCGCCCCACACGTAATGGTCGAGCATCACGTCGCCAACTACCAGCACCCGCAGTCCGCTGATTCGGTCCAGGAGTCGCTTCATGACACCCGTCACTTGGCCGGCATCACGGACATGCCCTTTTCGATCTTGTCGGCGCCGGTGGTGGCATCGCAGATCGCGATCTTCTCTTTCACGCTGGCAACCGTGAGTGTGGCGATCTCGTTGACAGAACGGTCCAGCACTTCCCCGGTGTCGGGATCGGTGGTCTCCTCGACCGCGCCGACCACAAACGCCTGCCCTTCGCTGACGCCCTCGCGCGATCCGCGGTTGATGGTGACCTTGCCGTCCTTGACCAGCACCACGGAGCCCTCCCACGGGATCGTCTCCAATTGCGTGGTCAGGAAGGTGACGGCCTGGCTGATGGCGTCCTCCGTGGCCTTGCCGACGTTGTCCTTCTTGAAGGCATCCATCCCGCCGGTCAGTCCGCCCAGGCCGCTGCCCGAATAGCCGATGCCCAGCCCCTTGCGGCCAGCCTTGCCGACGACCTTGGTGGAGGCCTTGACCTGGCCGGTGCGTGAGTCCACGAGGTAGATCGTGGCGTTGATCTCGGCCGTGTCCTTGTTGCCGCCGAGGCTGATCCCCTTGAAGTTGAGTCCGCCGCCGCCGCCCGCGGTCGAAGCCTGGACATGCGTGATGTCGCCCTTGACGAGCAACTGGGCCGGAGTCATGAAGCCTTTCTTGGGCGTCTTGTTGCCGCCCGCCACGCGGCCGGAGTCGGCCAGATCCTGCTCGCCCATGGCGGCGGCGCGCATGTCCGGTTCACCCAGCACGATGAAGCGGCCGGATTCCTGCAGGGCGGCAGTCATCACCGTGCCCCAGGCGTCGCCCAGGTCCCACTGGCCGCTCCAACCGGCCTTGTTCTCGAACTTGCTGACCGTTATCGAATAGCGCAGGTTGCCCTTGGGTGCGTCTGCGCCACCTGCCAGTGTGGCCACCAGGGCCACCGCCGCCGCCAACACGGACATATGCTTCATTTGCATGCTCCTCGCGTGGTTATCGGAATCCTCCCGAACGTCAGGGGAACTTTAGGCGCGGTGTGCGGCACAGTCAAACACCGAATTCGCGCCGGCCGCCTCCGGCGGGCGCGTACGCTGGGCGGCGTTCCGGGCGCGGCTCCGGCTGCGGACGCAGCCAACGGGTCCGTGGGTCACGAATTGTGATGTCGCCGGCGAGCCGAATGCCTGCGCCTGTTCTGCGAGAGTTGCCGCGCAGCCTGCCGCAGTTTCGTGCGCTTGACCCTGCGCTGGCGGCTCGGCAGGAGCCTCGCCCTCCCGGAGCCCAGGTCCATGCGCGGGTGAGGTCAGGGGCGGGAGGGCGAACGTCTTCGTGAGCCGTGAGTGCATGGGCATGCGCACGTCGGGGCGGCAGATTCGGCCGAAACTCTCGCAGTTTGAGGCGATGATGCGCGACTTGCGGGGCAGGCCTGGAAGCGGTATATTGGCCCCTCCAAAAGAAACATTTTCCGGGTGCCGGGCCTCCTGCGGTTGGGGGCCGGTTCAGTGGGACTGCCGGCGGCGGCGGGCGCCCGGGAGGGAGTACAACTACCATGGCACTCAAAGCAATGGTCTTCATAGATGGAAGCTGGCTCTATCGCGGCCGGCAGGTTCTGTTCGAGACGCTGGGCGAGGACGATGGATTCGAGATCGACTACGCCGGCATTCCCGACCTCATTGCCCGCAGCATGGGCGAGTTCCTGGAGGACGACGTCGACGTGGTGCGCACCTGCTATTTTGGCACGATCCCGATCAACAAGGCCGGGTACAATCCGGCCAAGCAGCGCGCGTTCTACGACTTTCTGGCCATGCAGTGCGCCTACGATGTCGAGATCCTGGAGATTGACTTCCGCCGCGAGCCCAACTCGCGGCCGGAGGACAAGTGGGTCAACGTGGCGTTGACCGCGTCCATGGTCTACTACGCCGGGTTGCCGGGCGTCTACGACGTGGCTGTGCTGGTCGGCGGCGACGTCGACTACATACCGGCCCTGCGGCGCGTGCGGCAGATGGGCAAGCGCACCCAACTCGTGGCCATCAACAACCTGGGCGGCAAGTACCTCACCAGCGCGATGCTGCTGACCTCCGCCGGGGTGCACGACATGCCGCCGATCTTCCTGGACGAGCACGCCAAGGAGGTCCGCCTGGTGCGCGAGGAACAGCGCCGCACCTGCAAACAGTGCGGCAAGGAGGAGGCCACCACCTGGGCCGGCCCGGAGTTCTTCTGCGCCGAGTGCCGCGTCTCGCGCCACAAGGAGATGCGGGTGTGTGACAACTGCGGGCGCGATGAGGAGACGACTTGGGACAAGCCCTTCTTCTACTGCTCGCAGTGCCGGCGCGAGTATCGTGGCCAGCGGCCCGAGCGGACGCACGAGTAGCCGCGCGGTTGCGCCGCGAACACCGGATGGGGCGTAACGGGGAATAGCCCAGGGTTGCGCCCTGTGAAGCGGGTGCCCAGCCGAAACCATGGCAGCCTGCAACTGGCCGGCCCCCGTGGCGGCGCTCGGATTCGCGGTCAACGTCCGCGCTTCCCATGCGCGTCCGGTTGCTCTATTCTGCCGGTGTGGATGGGCGGAGCGCTGGGAGCGACGCGCGGCCCGCCAAATGAGAGGAAGCACATGCTGACACCTGAGCTGATTGCCGATTACGTTTGCCACGTGGGCGAAGGCCCGCTCTGGCACCCGGACGAGAAGTGCGTCTACTGGGCCGACATCCCCGCCGGCAAGCTCTTCCGCTATGATCCCGCCGCCAACACGCATGGCCCCTGCTACGTCGATCGGCCGGTCGGCGGCTTCACGCGCCAGGCCGATGGCGCCCTGTTGCTCTTCCGCGACAAGGGCAACGTCGTGGTCTGGCGCGACGGCACCATCGTGCGGACCGTGGTCGAGGGCGTTCTGGATCTCCAGACCACCCGCTTCAACGACGTCTGCGCCGATCCCGAGGGGCGGGTCTTCTGCGGCACAATGGCGGACATGCGCCATACCGGTCGGTTGTATCGTCTTGACCCGAACGGGGTGCTCACCTTGCTGTTTGAGGGCTTGGGCACGCCCAACGGCATGGGATTCTCGCCCGACCTGAAGACGCTCTATTTCAACGACTCCCACTCGACCACCCGCGTGACCTGGATGTTCGAGTACGATCGCGTGACCGGCGCGCTCGGCGCGCGCCGCCTGTTTCGCGATGCCAAGGCCTGTGACGATCCCGGCAGCCCCGATGGCCTGGCGATCGACGCCCAGGGCGGCGTCTGGACCGCGCGCTGGGACGGCGGGTGCATCCTGCGCCACGAAGCCGATGGCCGGATTGCTGAGCGCATGGCCTTTCCGGTTCGCAAGGTCTCGTCGCTCTGTTTCGCCGGCGACGATCTGACTGACATCTACGCCACGACGGCGGGTGGGCATTTGCGCCCCACGGATGGCGCGCACGCCGGTGCGCTCTTCCGGTTGCGCGGCAGTCCGGTCGCCGGCATGCCGCGCTTCGTGTCGCGCATCTGAGCCAGGCCTACTCGCCGGGCGCGTCGCTCTCGCTCGGTTTGTCGTTCCGGCGGCCTGTGCCCAGCAGGCCTCCCAGCCCTTTCTCGAGCGCCGCGCCGGCCGCCTTGCCGGCCTCGCCCACGGCCTTGGAGGCGCCGCTGCCGACCTCGCCCAGCGTATTGAGCCCCTCGCCAGCCAGCTTGCCGCCTTCGGCGACGCCTCTTCCAAGCGTCTTGACGCCGCTGCCTAGCAGGTCGCCGATCGCGATGCCGGCCTGGGTCAGTGCCTGCGCGACGCCGCCGAGGATCGCACCCGCGATGCGACGCGCGGCGGCGGTCCATTCGGCGCCACCGGACGGGTCGTCCTTGCCGATGTCCCGCAGCTCAATCGTCGGTAACGGCACCTCGGCGCCGACGCCCATGCGGATGCCGACGCGACCGCCGGTGACCGAGACCCGGTCGATTACGACCTTGCGGCCGCCGGATGGCGCCGGTTGTTCGGCGGCAGGTTCCGCCGCTTCGGGCTTCTCGAGTTGCGCCTGCAAGGCCCCCAGGTTGCTGCCGGAGATGCCGCGCTCGTACCAGACTTTCGGCGCCTGAATGCGGATCTCGCGCACGTGCACAATGTCCGAGGCCAGGCTTCGCAGGTCGATGCGGACCGTCAGTTCGCCAAGATCCAGCAGATGCGGCGATTTGAAGCCGGGCGGGTTGCCGACCGTCAGACCCTTCAGCCGTATGATGCCCCGCAGCGGCGCGATCGAGACGTGATCGAGATGCACCGGCACCCCGGCCAGACGCGGGCCAACCGTGTTGACCGCCTGCCGCACGATCGGTCCAAGCGCTACCGTCAGCACCACGACCAGCAGCACGAGCACCGCCAGCACCACCAGAATCACACGACGTAGCTTCTTCATGATGCCCTCTCCGTCTGGGCGCTTTCCGCGTGGCCGGACGATGGTTGCGCGCGGCGCCCCGACGCGGGTAGAATCAGAATGTCGCGGTTAAGTCTAGATCCCCTGTTCAGGGAAATCTAACACTTTCTTGGGCGTAGGTTCGAGGGCCGCAGGCCCGTCGCCGGACGTGCACGGCGCAGGAGATGTGTCGATGCGCGTGGTCGTGGCACCCGATTCGCTGAAGGACGCGCTGCCCGCCGCCGCCGCTGCGGAGGCGATCGCGGCCGGCGTACGACGCGCGCTGCCCGCGGCCGAAGTGCGTTGTCTGCCGATCGCCGACGGCGGCGAGGGGACCCTCGCGGCGTTGACCGCGGCCACCGGTGGCAGGGTGTGCGAGGCCGTCGTGGCCGACCCGCTGGGACGGCCCTGCGCCGCCTGCTGGGGCCTCTCCGGCAACGGTCGCATCGCCGTGATCGAGATGGCGTGCGCCAGCGGCCTGGAGCGCCTGGCGCCCGCGGAACGTGATCCGACGCGCACCTCGACCCACGGCACCGGCGAACTGATTCGGGCGGCGCTGGACGCGGGCGCGCGCCACCTGGTGATCGGCATCGGCGGCAGCGCCACCGTCGATGGCGGCATGGGCATGGCGGCCGCGCTCGGCGTGCGTTTCCTGGACGCCGGGGGCCGGTGCCTGATGCAACCCCATGGAGGGTGCCTGGCGGACGTGGCGCGAATTGATGTCAGCGGCCTGGATGCGCGGGTGGCCGGGGCGCGCCTCGAAGTCGCGTGCGACGTGACCAACCCCCTGACCGGACCCGAGGGTGCCGCGCGCGTCTACGCACCCCAGAAGGGCGCTACGCCTGAGCAAGTCGAACTACTGGAAGTCGGCCTGGCACACCTGGCCGGGCTGTTCCGGCGCGACCTGGGATGCGACGTCAACGCGCGGCCCGGGGCCGGTGCCGCCGGCGGCCTGGGCGCGGGATTGGCCGCGTTCCTGGGGGCCACGCTGCGGCGCGGCGCCGAGATCGTGCTCGATGCGGTCGGCGTGGACGCGGCGCTGGACGGCGCGGCGCTGGCCTTCACGGCTGAGGGCCGCGCCGATGCCCAGAGCGGCTACGGCAAGGCCACGGCCGCCTTGGCCGCCCGCGCCGCCCGCCATGGCGTGCCCTGCATTCTGCTGGCGGGCGCGCTCGGTCCCGGTTACGAAGCACTCTATACCAATGGTGTGACGGCGGCCCTGGCCATCGCCGACGGTCCTCTGACGCTCGCGGCGTCCATTGCCCGCACGCCGATCCTGCTCGAGCGCGCCGCTGAGGCCGCTGCCCGCCTCTGGTGCGCCGGTGGACGCGCCGCCTGGGATGGTAGGGTTACACCCCATAGGGAAGTGTGACGTGGTCGGCTAGAGTCCCCGTCACGAAGGCTGGCGGTCTGTCGCCTTCAAGACGGCCAACGAAGGGACTCTTGCCAGCGGGACACGTACGCGAGGCGGATTCGACGCATGCGAACGGGCGATTTGGCGTTCGTGCACAACGCACACGGAAGGACACGCAGCACGATGAGATTCACAACCTGGCAGATGGGTCTTGCAGTCACCGCAAGCCTGGCGATCCTAGCGAGCACGACGACGGCATGGGGCGCCGACGCCGGTGGCGACCACCGGATTGGCGTGGGTGCCAACTACTGGCGCACGATTGACAACATTGATGACGACAGCTTCGATGAGGACGGCATCTCGTGGATCGGCACCTACCAGTACTGGCCGGGCCTGGTGGGCCTGGAACTGGACGTTGAATGGTTCCGAGAGGGCTTTGGCGGATCCCCCGAAGACGTGTATGCACCGCAGGCCCTGGTGCTCGTCGGCCGCTGGGTCTATGCCGCCGGCGGGATCGGCGGGTACTACTCCGACGGGGATTTCGCGGAAGACCCCTTCTACGTCTTTCGCGCCGGGCTGAACTTTCAAGCGCTGCCGGCCTTGTACCTCGACCTGAACGCCAACTACCGGTTTGAGGCGTGGGATGACCTCGAGGCGAGCGAAACCAACATCGACAGCGACACCGTGACCCTCGGTGCGGCGGCCCGCTTCGCATTCTAGGTGCCGGTTGAGGCACGATTCCGAGAGGGCTCGCCCTCCATCGGCCGACGCACGCGCGGGGGGGCCTGGAGGGCGGGCGATCGGTCGCGTTTCAGTCCTTGGACGGCGGCCGGTCGGAAAGCCGGAGCTTCCACAGGCTCTCGGGCGGCCCCGCCAATACCAGGCCGACCCGGAACGGTCCATAACCCACGCAGTAGCCGCGGAAAGCCACCTGGTTCCAGCCGGTGCGCAGGCTGACGGTCCGTCGGGCGACCTCGCAGTGGAGCGCCCCCTCGCTTTGGTAGTCTTTGGGTGCGACGGCCAGGGGCTCGCCGTTGACCGTCCATCGCAGATAGGTCTGCGGATGGCCCTGAAGGCGCAACTCGAGGTCCAGGGCCGCGGGCGTGAAGACCCACGTCGCGCCGTACCAGACTTGCGCCGCGCCGCCGAGCACGATGCGCGTGTCGAGATCCGCGATCTGGGCCGGAGTCCAACGGACCGCGCGGGGGTCGCGCCAATAGCCTCGGACCATCTCGCCGGTGTAGACCGCATTCGTATCCACGCCGCCATCGGGCGGGTAGCCGGCGGCCTCACTGAACTCGCGGCCGACCTGCTTCCAGTCGCGGTTGGTGCCCGGCTCCTTGCCGTTCAGGTCGTACACGAACCGCTCCGCCCCGGGCCCGCCGAACGGGCCGCAGGCGAGCCAGTTGCGGATCACCACGCCCTGCGCCAGCGATCCGAACTGCGCCGGTGCCCAGGCGCCTGGGTAGAGTCGGGCTTCGGTTGGTTCGTCGTACGTCTCGCGGCTGGCCGACCCATCGGCATTGGACCACCAGAACTTGCTGTGGCCGCCCAAGGTGGCCTCGAAGTTGACCATCGTCCGCACGGCGTCCGACAAGGGCGGCAGGCCCGGAATGGCCCTGCGCGGGATCGCCGCCGCCAGTACAAAACCCTTGCCGTCGGCATCGACCACATGGCGCAACTCCACGCCGCCGACCAGGCCGACATGGGCAAAGTCGGCACGACCGACCGGCGTCCGGTAGGTCATCGGGCTCGCTTGGCCGTCGCCCCGCCAGGCGGGGTAGAGCCCCAGTGCGACCGGCCGGACGACCGCGCCGTCCTGGAAGATGCCAAACACGAACCGCACGTCGCCAGGGCGGCCGGCGGCGGGTCCGTGGGGCAGGGCCGACGGGTCGCCTTGCACGTAGAAGCTGAGGGTGTCGGCCAACCGGTCGTGGGTGAAGAGCCGCTCGACCGGCTGCAGGGGCCGCGGTTCGAAGGTGCGGCCAAGACGCGCGTGCCAGCGCAGGAACAGGTGATCGGGTGCGTACAGGCCGCGCACCTCGACCGTCTGGTCGGTGTCGGCCTGGAAACGCACAGCGTCGCATGATTCCCAACCGGCCATGGAACCGTCCAGCACGGCACCGCCGAGGGCGGGCGCAAACCGTGCCACCCGTGCCTGGCCTGCGCCACCGCGCAGGCTGACTGCGATCTCGGGCGGGGCGGCGATCTGGCGGGCCGTCAGCGTGACCGTTTTCGGCAGCGTGGCGAGCGACCGGACGGGGTTCTCGCGCAACGACCACCCCTGGGCCTCAAACAGCAGCGGCGAGATCTTGCCCATCGCGAAATAGATGCGGCCATTGTCGCGGTTCGGGTAGACGCAGCCGGCGAAGAACTCGCCTGGCTGCGGGTAGACCCCGGCCTCGGTGCGCGGGTGGCGCCGGCCATCCGGGAAGACCGTGTCGACATACAGGCCATCTTCCGTGTAGAGCACGATGCCGCAGCGCGACTGGTCGATGACGCTCACCAGGCCGTTGATCGGCTTGCTGATGTGGATGGCGCCGTAGATCTCGCCGGGTTGCGCCACGCCCTGCAGGGCCGCGCGACCGGTTCGCCAGCGCAGCGCGTAGCCGCCGCGGCCGTCCGGGACGTAGCGCGAGAGCTTCACCTGCGCCCCCTCGTTGGCGCTGAAGTTTCGGCCGCCGCGGGCGTTGACGTAGAAGCCCTCCTGAAGCGAACCGTCCGCCATGGCCCAGTCGCTGCTGAAGCGGTCGTCGAGTTCGTTGCCGCCGTGCAGCGCGTCGGGTGTGCCGCGGGCGCGGGACTCCAGAATCGGGTCTGTCAGGACGCGCTCCCAGGCCGCGAAGACCGGGTTGCCGTGCGCGTCGAAGCGGACGGGCGCCAGACGCCAGATGTCGCGCCCGCCCTGGTTCATGGCGAGCAGCGAGAGGTCTTCGAGCCACTGCTCGCCGTGATAGCGCAGTAGCCAGCCGGGCGTCGCCAGGGGGCGCTCGAGATACTCCGCCTCCTGGATGCGGCCGTCGCCATCGACGTCGTTCCAGAGCCAGCACTGCGGCCGGTTATCGACTCGCCGGCGCACGATCGCCGCAGCCAGTTGCCAGCGGTCGCCCGCGAGGCGGTAGACGTTGTAGCTACGGGCGCCGGCCAGATAGGCGTGCCCGCCACGGCGGATGAAGCGCGGATGGTCGAATCCCGGCGCAAGCGGGTCGTTGCCGACGTCCGGCCAGACTGCGTCCACGCGCCAGACATGCTGGGTGTAGTCCACCCGGAAGCGCGTGAGCCAGCCCTGGTGCCCGCCGATGTAGATGTGGTCCGGATGGTCCGGGTCGACCGCGTAGCCGTCGTTGGCCTTGGTCTGCAGGCTCTGGAACTCCCGCAACAGCCGACCGTCGTCGGAGCCCCATTCGCTGGCGCGGTTCGGACCGGCCTGCTCAACCACAATCAGCCGGTCGTGGCCGTCCGCGTCTGTCCACGTCGCCAGTTTGCCGGGCGTCATGAAGGTCAGCGGATCATATCTCCCTGGCAGTTGGCGCGTGAGACGCCCGAAGCTCCGCAGCAGCTTGCCGCGGGCGTCGAACTGGTGGACTTTGTTGGCCGGCGTGTCGCTCAGGTAGAGGCGCCCGTGGCTGTCTTCCTCCAGGTCGCCGGGATGGATTTCGGCGGGCACGGCGAAGAGGCGCGTGGGTTCACCCTTGGGTAGTCCGCCCTCCAGGGGGAACGAGACGACTTCGTGTCCGCCGGCCTGCGCGGCCTGCAGGATCCGGAGCGCGCCGTGGCGCGCGACCAGCGCCTGCGGACGACGGGTGGGGATCTCGGCGAGCACGGCGCCGTTCGCGCCGTCCAGCACCGCGATCGAGTCCACAAAGTCCTGGGTGCTTTCGGTGTAGTGGTCGCGGTTTTCGACGATCCGGCCGCGCTGCGCCATGTAAACGCGCGACCTGCCGCCGGCCGGATCGCGCCAGGCGGCCAGGGCTGTGACCCAGCCTTCGGGCCGGTAGACATTCGGGCGCTGCGCGCGCCCGGTACCGAAGGGCTTGCCGTCGGCGCGGTAGACGTACTTGGGACCGCCGTCCGTGCTGAAGCTCCAGACAGTCTGCCCGTCCGTGCACGTGCAGTTGCCGCCGCCTGCGCCGCCCGAAGCGAAGGCCCGCAAAACCTGGTCGCCGTTGACGGGTTTGGTGAGATCGAGCATCGGATTGTTGCGGCCGTTCTCCAAGTAGACGTAGTAGAAGACCGCCACGCCGTTGGTGCCCACATCGACGTCGCCGAGCGGTTGTCCGCACGGGTCGCCGCCGAACGGCTCGGGCACGCGCCACTGGTCGGGCGACGGCAGCCAGGCCGAAGGTCCGCCCACGAAGCGCGGCGTGATGGCGTGGTACTCGCCGTCCACCGCCCACTTCTCAGCGGGCAGAAAGATTCCCTTCACGGCGTAGGTGCCTGGCGGCACGGGCATGAAGTTGTCGTCGAGTCCATTCCAGGTATCGACGAAGTGCCCCTGATTCTCCGTGGTCACCGTGCGCGGTTGACCGCACACGAACTGGCTGACGATCCAGTCCGAGTTCGTGGCCTCGACGATCGCGAGGCTGACCTGGTAGGTCTTCGGCAGCACCCCGTCGGCCGGCAGTCGGTAGGCTACGGCGGCCTGCTCGGCTGGCGGCGTTTCAGCTGGCGCGCCGGCGGCGAGCAGCGATGCCATCAGGAGTGGTATGGTCATGGTTTCACCTGCGGCCGGTCAGCCGCCGGGATTCAGGTCCGGTTGCCTGACCCCTGGAACCTGGCCCGGCCGCTCCACATCGCAGGTGTGTCGTTGTGTCCGCCGGATGGCCGCGGAGTGCCGCTCAGTTGAGCGTCAGTTCGCCCCAGTTCGCGGGCTCCAGCATCAGTTCGAAGACCACGTCGTCCACGATCCCCACGGCCTGGTTTGACCAGTAACTGCGCAAGCGCGTGCGGTCGCCCGACTGGTTGGCGAACGTGACTCCCACGTCGCCCTTGATCGTGAGGCCCGGGGCCGGCTTGAGCTCCAGCGTGCTGAGCGGGATCGCCGCTTCGACCGTGTAGCCGCCCTTGTCGGCCCAGATGGTGGTGGTGATTGCCACGTCGAGCGGGGTCACCACGCTGTCCATGACGTACTCCTTGATTACGCCGGAGCTGAACGTCTTTCTGGCCGGCTTGTCGGCCACCTTGCGAAAGATGACCGCCGCGTCTTTGCCTTGCAGGTTGCCGATCGAGAGGCGCAGGTCGCCCTTCGCCGCCTCCTTGCGGTCGGCCGGCGCCGCCGGATCGGTGCCGAGTTGCAGATCGACCGTGTCGCCGCCCACGTACAGGGCATCCGCGGACTTGGCGCCGTTGACCCACGGGGTCTTGTCCTGCACCTCCCAGGCGGCATAGAGATGGGTGGCGTCGGCCATCAGCGCCGTCCGGACGCGGGTTCCGGGCTGTCGCTCGTACGCGACCAGTTCGGCGCCGGCGAAGTCCTTCTCGAGGTTACCGGCAAACGTGGGCGTGCCCTTGGCCACGCGCATCTTCGCGACTCCGGCGTTGGCTTGAATGACCTGCTCCTTGCACTTCTGCGCAAGCAGGACCTCCTTCTCCGAGATCGTGATCGCGCCGCCCTTGAGCTGCTGGACCTTGTCGAGATTGGCCACCTCGATGTTCCAGTACCCCGTCTTGCCGGCCTGCAGGTAGAGCTTGCCATCCTTGGCCAGGCAGATCGATCCACCGAAGTCCTCGCCGCCCATGCCGGGCGGGCAGTCGTTCATCAACGCGCCGGGCACCGCCTGCTCGGGGAATTTCATGCGCATGGGGTCACCCTGGAACACGCGGCTGAGGTAGAACCCGCGCTCGGTCAGGACGTGCCATTCGCCGATGTTCGAGGGGATCACCCAGATGTTGCCAATAGGCTCCGGGAGCTTGGCCGTGCCGCAGGGGTTGAACGCGCCGCGGATCAGGCCCGCTTCCGGCGGGGGCGCCTTGTGGGATCCGTGCACGCCGTTGAAGTTGTCGGGATACCACCACAGCTGCTTGCCGGTGGCGATGTCAAAGCACGTGAACCGGGCGTGATCCTCGTTGTTGCCCCCACCCGCGAGCACCAGGCGGCCGTCCGACGAGCCCAGTCCGGCGGCCGGCATAGCCACGGGTTTCGACAGATCCCATTGCGGCGCGCCGCAGGCGGTGAAGCCCGTGCAGCGGAACTGGCTGCCGCCGCAGTGCAGCGACAAGTCCGCTGTGATGGACATGTACCAGCCGCTGAATATCAGCTTGCCGGCAACGCCCGTGGACTCGCCCGCATCGCGCTGACCATTGTCGTTGGCGTCCGCCCAGACCATCGTTCTGGCCGGGTCGAAGGCGCCGCCATGGCCCGATACCGGCAGCTCCTTGTCATCCTTGTCCACGTAGTAGAGGGCTCCGCGCAGTTTCCACTGCGCGTCGCCCAGTCGCTCGAAGATGCTGACCGGCCCGCTGTTGAAGGCCCAGTTGGCGGCCGTGAACAGGTAGGTGCGGCCATTGGTGCCGGTGGCGAAGCGCGCATTGGACAGGTCCTCCGCGGTGATCACCGCCAGACAGACCGCCTTGCCGGTCTGCGGGTCAATGCGCCACTCCGCGCTTTGGCCGATCATGACATGGGGGTCGGTCGGGCAGATCGCTCCGCCAAGGGCGCCGTAGGACGAGGCGCCAAAGAACTCCTTTACAAAGGCGCCGTCCTGGGTCTTCCACGCGCTGAAGCGTTTGGGGTGTGTGTCGTTCTCGGCGACCCACAGCTGGCCTTTGGCGTCGACCGCCAGGCCCTCGGGGTGGAGCATTCCTGTCGGGTCCCATTTCCCGACGCGTGCGCGCCCGCCCTTCCTGCCAATCGTCCGGATCTCCTTGCCGGCGGCGTCGAAGACCACGACCTGCTGGCGGTCGCCGCGAACGGCCGCATAGACGTTTCCGGCGGCATCGGTCGTGAGGCCGTAGACCTCCCGCGTATCGGCGAATGGCTTGGACTGCCCACTGGCCGCATCGAGCGCGACCAGCGCGTTGTGCCCGCTGCAGACATAGAGCAGGCCCTTGCCGGCGGCGCGCACCGCCGTGGGTGCAGGCACGGCCAGCAGCTTCTGCAATTGCCCGGTCTTGGCATCCACCGCCAGGATCGCGTTGCCGGCTGTTGATGCCAGGTAGAGCACGCCGTCGGCCGCGTCCAGGGCGTCGACTTTATCCGGGATGGACTTCTTCTGTTCGTCATTCAGCAGCGATCCGAGGTGCAGATCGGGGGTGTCCTTTCCCGGCCAGACGGCATAGGAGCCATCCCGGCTGTTCAGCCGATAGACGTAGCCTGCGTTGACGCCGAACACCAGGTCGCCATCGGCCGCCACGCGGGTGCATCCGGCCATGCCTTCACGGATGTTCTTCCACTGCACGGCGCCGTCGGTGTCGCAGGCCAGCAGCGCCTTTGCGGCTTCGGCTCCGCTCCAGCCAAGAAAGACCTTATCCCCGGCGGCGGCGGCGCAGATGGGTGCGCCATGGTCGCCGCCCCAGTTGCTCTTCTCGTTCGCGTCCCACGGCGCATTGCCGCCGTTGCAGGCCCAGCCGACGAGCTTGAGGTCGAGGCCCGGATGCACCAGTGCTGCCCACGTGTAGGCGCCCGCGGCAACCGGGTCGCCGGGTCGCCGGAACGAGAAGGTGGTCAGTCCGTCCCACTTGACCTCGTGCTTGCCCTTGGAGAAAAACGCTTGGTTCAATAACTGGCGTGCGACGCCGCCGCGCGCATCGTAGATGTTCAGCGAGACATACCCGTCGAACGGCATCTCGAACGCGATGGGGCTGAAGCCGGCCAGTTCGCGCTGCTTGATCAGCCCGGTCCAGTCGACCACCGGCACGCCGGCTTCCATCCGGGTCTTGAACTCGCGCTTGTCGGCCAGGCGCACCGGAGTCGGTTCGACCGAACCCGCCTTCTCCAGCGTGGCGAGGCCCCAGTCTCCGGCCGCCATGAAGGTGAAGACGCGGTCCGGGATGATCCCCTTGGCGAAGATGTCCTTGATGGTGAGGCGTCCGCCGGTTCCAACGGTCATGTTGGGCTCCAGCGTGAAACGGAACTGCTCGCCGGCCTTTGGCTGCCAGCCTTCGGGGGCGATCAGATTCCACGGAATGGCCAGTTCCTGGACATAGCCGCTGGCGTCGGCATTCACGGTAATGGCCTGCTTGCCGCCCTTTGCCTGTGCGTCGAAGAGATGCCCCTGATTGAACTGGCGGCCCCAGGCCGCATCCATCACGTGCCGGCCGGAGGTTCCCTGCCAGCAGGTCCAGTGCGTGCAACGCCCCTTCTCGATATCCGCGCCGGCTCCCACGATCGTGCGGAACTGCAGGGAGTCGCCCTCCCAACCCGAACCGCCCTCCACCTGGCGGGGGTTGTTGACCGGCGTTGGGTCGTTCCAGCGCCCCAGCACATACAGAAAATCCCGGTCCCACATCAGGTGCACCCAGACCGCGTACTTGTCGCGCTGATTCTCAACGTCGCCGCAGGCGAAAACGCCGCCGGAAAGGTCCCAGTCATCGAACTTGCCGTCAATCGCGACCTGGGCGGGTGCCGGCAGAACCCTGGCCCCAAGGTGCTCGGTCTCGGTTGCCCCGAGGTTGCCGACAAGGAAGGAGAATTCCATGACGGCTCCGACAGCCGCCATCGCCAGCATCGTTCGTTTCATATTTGCGTGCGCTTTCGTTGTGGGAGCGTTGAAACCATAGCCCCGTCACAATAGATCGTTCCGTTATGACATGCGACGCATTTGCGTCGCATCTTTGTCGGTATCGGTGTCGGTATCGACTGCTCGTTCGACCCCGATAGCGATACCGACTCCGACGTCGATTGGGTTGCGGGCGTAGCCCGCCTTGGGGCGAATGCCGGGTGTTGTAGCCGAGCGCCGCCTTGATGTCGGCGTGCCCGACGAGGGCTTCCGTGCTGAAGGTCGCATGGTGGAGGATGACCGCGGAGCAGCCCGAGATCAGGTTCGCGCTTCCGGGCCGCACGCAGGAGTATAGCGTTCCCCAGTCGATGGCCTCAAGGACTTCATTCCCCCAGCGCGGCTTTCGCGGGTGTCCTGCCGGTGATCACGCAGGTCCCTGCGCCTGGGGTGCGGGCCGGAACTCGACCGCGACCTCGCCGTCCCGTTCGCGCACCTTGGCCACCTTGAGCGGCAATAAGGGACGCGGGATGCCAGCCCGGGTCATCTCATCCGTAACCAAGTCCATTTTCTGCCAGCAGGTGCGGCCCTCGTTGAGGTCCGTGATCGCGAGCACCGGCTCAACCCGCAACAGGCTGCCATCGGCAACCCGATCGCCGGCGGCAGTGGGCAGGAGCCCAAGCGCCACTTTCTGCCGCACCAGCGTCCGCAGCGAATCCCGGATGGCCCCGATCACCGAGTCGAATGCGCGGTGGTGCAGGCCGGCTCGCAGCGGGCCCCAGCAGATGCCCTGGACGTCGCTCCCGTGCGCGAGCGCGATCGTGAGCAGATCGCGGCTTGGGCCGATCGCCAGCAGATCCAGTTCGTCGCTCAAGGAGGCGTTGTCCGGTCGTGCCCACACGTCCGGGGCGCTGCGTTGCAGTTCCCTTTTGACCGCTTGGTATGCAGCTCGGGTCCCATCGTAGTACGCGCGCTGCTCTTGCGCGTTGTTGAACCCCACGACGCATTCGCGATCGATGATGAGCCACTCGTCGGCCGGCGTCCATTGGCGCCCGTACCGTACGCACAGGCGGTTTTGCCAGCCGCCAGCCTGCTCAGTACGGTCGTCCCGGTTCTTCGCGGCCGCGATCGCGGCCGGGAGGTAGGCCAGGAAGGCGGCGCGAAACGCATCCGCTTTTGCGGTCGGCCACCAGCGCATCAGCGTGGCGTAGGCGTCTCGCGATCCTGGATGCTCCCCATAGGCCGCCGCGGCATGCGCTCGCGCTTCGACGCCGCCGCTGCCGCATCTGAGCTGGACTGTGAGCACACGCGTGGTGCCGTGGTAATACGTGAGCTTATTGCGCTCCCGAAGCTGGATGTCCACGGCATTCAGGTCATCCACGGGCTTCTCTGCGACCAGGAAGTGATACGCCCCGCCGGGAAGCAGGGATGGCACCACGCGTTCGCTCAAAGCTCGGTCGTATCTTGCAGCCATGGAAATTCTCCGGTCCGATCAACTCACCATCCGGCACGGGGCGTCCCCGCGCACGTCAACCCGATGGTACGCGCAGCCATCGCGATCCGTGCGGCGTGCTGCAAGGGTATCATGTCGGACCCGCCGGCGCCGCCCGAACTGTGCCCGAACAGCGGAACGCCCCCGTTACGCGCCGTGCGTGACGGGGGCGATCGAGCAACTTACGACATCATGAAATGGTGGAGGCGGGGGGAATCGAACGGGATCCAGGCATCGGACAGTTTCTGCTACGTATGGGACATCGCTTGACAGTTCGCACCGCAAGTTGGCCACCACCAATGGGATACGGATAGTTGATGTGACTACAAGCGGACAGAGCTGGACAGAGGCCATATGAGTCGCGGACACGGTTGCGCCTTACGGGCGCCTTACCGTTTTCGGCAGGATCAAGAGCTGACCGAACCGCGAAAGTGATGACGGAGGAACCTGCCGACTGCCGGTGAGAACGTAGACCGGCTGTTGTCTGTGTAGTCGCCCAAGCGCTCGGCATCTCCACGCGGGGGGTATGGCGATGTCCGACAGATAAAAAGAGGACTCGTCCTCATCGGGCGAGTCCTCCTCTAGCCGGCGTACGAGCTGGCTGGCGTCAACACGATACACGCGGCAAAGCCGGACAAATTGAATCAGGTCCAGGCGTGTTTGGCATGCCTCAACCTTAGCGACCCAATGGCGCGTGACGCCCAGCCGGCGCCCGACGTCCTCCTGCCGCATCTTCCGGCCAACTCTGGCCTTGCGCAGGTCGTCCACTAGCCGGCGGTAGTCGGCTTGATAAATGGTTTTGGTCATATCATTTCCTCCTACGCCCAGTGCCCTGCTCGCTTGGCACCCGGCATCTTTTGCATGCCAATTCGATGCGATGCACACGCCCAGAAAAGTAGTTCCCGCAGGTGGTGGAGGAGTTCAGGATCGGGTTCGATCCATGTGTAAACCTGTGGCATTCAACGATTTACTTGCAGTTGTCCTCCTCACCTCGAAGTCCGCCCGGAACTGATCAGTAGGTCTGGAGATCCCCGGCCCCCCTGTTTTTCGCAGACCGCCTGCAGTCGACAGCGGACGCCGTGCTTTCTCATTATTGAGAACAAGCTTCGGCGGGTATGCCTTTCTCAGTATTGAGAACAAGACGCCGCGCAAGTGATTTCGCAGTTGTGAGAAAAAGAAATCTAGGCTAGCGATGAAGCCGGGCAGAGGTACCACTTAGGGCTACCTCTGCCGTCCTTTCGTCATGCCGCGATGCGCCGGCCCGTCTCACGCGCCACAGGTGAGGTAGCCATCCTGCACCTGCCGGTCGACCACTTCTTGATCCCGGCGATCTGCTCAGCCATCAGCTTCGACAGCGGTACTGTGTCGGTCAACGCCTTCAGGATGTCCGGCATGCCGGGCTCCCTGCCAGCGGCGAACGCCGCATATAGGGCGTCGATGACTGCCTGCTCGATCTCAGCCCCGGTATAACCGTCCGACGCCTTGGCCAGCGCCAGGGTGTCGAAGTGCCCTCGATCCCGACCGTGGCGGCCGATCTGAATGCGCCAGATTGCTTCGCGTTCCTGCTCGTTGGGCAGGTCCACAAAGAAGAGGTCGTCCCAGCGGCCCTTGCGCAGCAGTTCCGGCGGCAACTGAGTCACGTCGTTGGCCGTGGCTACGACGAACACCGGCGCCACCTTCTCTTGCATCCAGGAGATAAACGACCCGAAGACCCGTGAGCTGGTACCGCCATCGGTCAAGCCGGAGCTCTTGCTGCCAGCCAGGCCCTTCTCGATTTCATCCAGCCACAGTACGCAGGGCGCTATGGCTTCCGCGGTCTGGATCACCGAACGCAGGTTACTCTCCGATTGGCCGACCAGGCTGCCGTAAAGCCGCCCGGCATCCAGCTTGAGCAACGGCCGGCCGAACACGCTGGCCGTGGCCTTGGCGGTGAGCGACTTGCCGGTGCCGGGAATGCCGACGATCAGCAGGCCCTTGGGACTGGGCAGGCCGTACTCCCGCGCCCGCTGGCTGAACGCATCCTTGCGCTTGAGCAGCCAGTCTTTCAGCACGTCCAGGCCGCCGATGTCGTCCAGGGTCTCCTTGACCGTCACGACCTCCAGCATTCCGTTCTTCTTGACCGTGGACGCCTTCTCACGGGCCACGACCCCGGCATCGACCTTCTTGGACTCAATCACGCTCAAGGCGTATGCGTTCTCAGCCTCAGTGCACGTCAGTCCGGTGGCGGAATCCAGGATCTGATCGCGATCGTCGCCGGCCGGTGTCTTGAGCTTTGCCGAGGTGCAGATACCGTCCAGCACCACTCCGAGTTGCTCCTTGCCGGGAAGGCTGTAGTCCAACAGCACGAACTCCCGCTCCAGCTCCGGCGGCAGCACCTGGCGACAGCCCAGTACGATCAGTACACGGCCCTTGGCCTTGCTGGTAACCAGGGCGTCCTTGATGGCCCGAATCAGAACCGGGTTACTGTCCTGCAAGAACAGATGGAAGTCCGCCAGCAGGACCAATGCGTCCTCCGGCAGACTGTTGACGGCTTCGATGGCTTCCATGGGGTCATTAGCACCGCCGCCGCTGCCATCTGCCGTGTTGACCAGGCCGCGGGTGGCGGACCAGGCGTACAGCGGCCTCTTGAGCTTTTCGGCCACGCCTTTGAGTTCGGCCTCAACCCGGGTCTCCTCGTGGCTGATCAGGTACAGGCCCGCGTGACCGGAACGGATATAGTTGGTGAGTCTTGTTCGCATAGTCTCCTTTCGTGTAAGTGTTATCATCGGGCAGCGCGCTACCCTCCATCAGGCAGCCTTGCTGTCAGCCTTGTGTCGGTCAACAGACACGTCCAACATGGCCTTCGTCACCTGCGTAACGTCAGCCAGCGGTACCCGCATCCAGGCCCGTCCGATGCGATGCCTGGACGTCACCGGTGCGATGTAGAGCGCGTCGCCCAGCCGACTGATGTGAATGCCGGCCATGGTCATGACGCCGTTGCGTCCCAGGCACTCGGTCGGCTGCTTGAATCCGACTGTCGTACTCACGCTGCCCGCCTTTCGGCAGACAATCCGCCCAGGGCTTGCGCGACGTCCTTCAGGCAGTCTGCGGCCCGCTGCATCGCCCCGATCGCTGTGGTGATCTGGGTCTCGTCGTCATCGTCCGGGTCGTACGTCTCGTACAGTTCCCATGCGATAAACTCGGCGAGGCCGTCACCGCCGCCAGGGTTGTCGATGGCACACTCGTGCTCTTTGTCCCAGTACTGCAGAATGTGCGCGTCCGGGTAGACAGACGCAGCCCGGTGTATCAGCTGGTTCAAGGTCATGCTTTCGTTCCTTTCGTTGTGGAAATGCTGGGCCCCAAAGACGTTCAGATTGACCTGCCCGAGCTGGCCTGTGCCGTCTACCGGATTGGCCCATGGACCTCGACACTGTGGAAGCCACGGCCGCCGGGTCGGGTGTCGAGCCAGAGCTTCACCTGCTCCGGCACGCTTGAGTTGAATCGCCATTCGGTATAGTCATGCTTGCTATACAGATCCTGGCCACGCTGCGGTGTTACCAGGGTCTGTTCCGTCAGACGCTCGAAGGTGTACTTGCGACGTTCGGCCCTATCCACGTCCAGAATCCGCACGAACAGTTGCAGCTGAAAGCCGTGCTGGGCCGCCTCGGTGAATGGCACGCTCAGGGCCAAGGCCTTGCGCCAGGCTCGAATATACTGCTCGGGCGAAATACCCCGCCGGCCATAGAGCACCAGCGACCCGCCGCAGCAGGCAGCCGCCATACGGGTAACCTCGGCCAGACATTCCCATTGGAGACCGGCTGCCAGGCATCCCCAACTGCGGGAGCGCCGCCGGCAGTTCAGTTCATAGCAGTTGTTGCTGCCGGCCTCCTCAGCCAGGATGCACACGTCGTCGTAATGGCCGGCCTGGGCCTTCGGTAACACGAAGACCCGGCGCCGATAACTGATCTCGTAGCTCATTCGGTTTTCTCCATCGTGTATGCGGGCGCCGGCTAAACGGCGCTACCTGAATCGACGATTGGCTGTCTCGATCATCTTCAGCCCCGCACAGGTCAGTCTGCAGCCAATCCAATCGCAGGCATTGGCCAGTCGATAGCAGATCCACGCCAGGCATCTCGACTTCATCAGATCGATCCCTACGCTTGGCCCGCCCCACGTTAAGCAGGCAGGCCACGTTGTCTTAGCCAGTCTACGCTGCTGACTTGTACTTGATGCGCTGCTGTTCGGCCGTGCAGTCCTCGATGCGCACGTCATCACGCACCCCGAGGTAGACCGGCTGGTAGAGCGCCCCACCGGGGCCGGTCACGTACAGGTACCGGATCTCAACGACTTGGCCGGCCGCTGGCACCTCTTGGTTAGGTGGGATGGTCACGTTGCCGACTGAGCGGCCGCTGAGTTCCAGTTCCACGCTGCGACGCGCATTGGCCCTGAGCACAACGCACGAGCATGTCGCCCAGAACTTGCACTTGAGCGCGGTACCGCCGCTGGCCGGTCGCCCGGCTGTCCAGGAAGCGCCCAGGTCTTTGAGCACGACCCCTTCTTTCTTGGCCGCTCGGAGTCGATCCAAGAAGCGCCGCTTGTCAGTGCCGAGGATCGTTTCGGCCACAACGATGCAGCCTCCGACCCGGCCGAACTGCGCCTGCAAAGCTGCCAGTCGGACTCGGTACGGCATGTGCCGCATGCACCCGGTCTCATTCTCTAGCAGATCGAACGCGTAGAACGTCTCGCCGACACTCTCGCCGTCGAGCACGAAGTCACCGGGGACGGTCACCAAGGCACTGGCATACGCCTGCGGGAAGCCGACGCTCAAACCGTCGCGGTTGACCGCAGTTAAAGCATCGCCGGTTTTACGCAGCAGCAGGCGTTTGCCGTCGAACTTCTCCTGAGCGCACCAGTTGTCGTTGTGCAGGTATACGGTCACCTCTTTGTCGGTGATGGGATTCAGCAGTTGGGGCCGTAGCCCCGTGTCACGCTGCTGACGATCGGTCACCATCGCGCCAACGCCAGCCGAAGGCTGGGCACCAGCTGACGGCTGGTACCCCTTGGCTGTCTTCGACGCGACCAGCTTCTCGTAGATGCTCAGGGCCTCGGCGTACGATACCGGCTGCTGCGTCTTGGTACCTGTGTTCAAGGTAGCGCCGCGTCGGCCATAGGCGAAGTTGACGACGTAGCCCTCGCCGCACTGCTCGATGCAGGCGTGGTAAACCTTGTCGCTTGATCCTTCGCGGAACTCCAGCGCGATACTTGGCAGTTGGTCTGTTTGCATGGTTCTCCGTAGAAGTGAGGCCGCCCACGTTAAGCAGGCAGGCCGGGTGTGAACTGACTTACGTTACGCTGTCATGCCAGGCAGCGTTGCTGCTCAGGCCGCTTGGCGCCGTCGCCGTCTTAGCACGGTGCCAGGTTCATAGCCAACAAGGTCAATGCCCTCGTAGCCGACCAGAACGCAGCCCGGCGTTACCTTGTGCACGAACACCACGATTGAGTATTTCAGCGGTGCACTCGGATGCCCGTGAAGATAGGGGCAGGACTCCAGGTCAACACGGTCATCTTCGAGCAAGTTGTCGACGGTGACATCTTCTGTCTCGGAAGCCGGGGTCACTGCCTCACGGCTTGTTCGACTGCCATTCCGACCAACGACCTTCAATCTCAAGTGCGCGAAATAACGCTTCATCTGACTCCCTGTTTAGTGATCGTTACGCCGCCATGCCAGGCAGCAGTTGCTGGCCATGCTGTGGTTCGACATCCTGTGGCGACGCAGCTTGCTCCAGTGCGCCCAGCAGCCCAGCGATGCGCCCGATGCCATCAAGCCCGTTCATGCGTAGCTGGATCTTGCACATGAGCACGCAGCGCTGGTCGATGTCGGTGCCATAGAAGTGCACCTTGGCCAGTGCCGGGCGTCCCAGCAGTTCATGCACGACCTTGGCGAAGGCCAGCAGCATGACTCCGGACCCAACGGCTGGATCACAGACGGTTACGAAGCCTTTTTCCTGAACCTGCTGCTCGAACACCTCCCGGTCGAACTGCATGCGGGCCATCATCTCGGCGATGCACATCGGTGAGAAATACTGGCCGGCGCGGGCTGAGTTTACGTCCAGCCGCATGAATAGCTCGCCCAGGATGTCCCGAAACGGGTCCGCTTCGACGGCATCCGTGTACAGCCCCAGCAGCCGCCCGAACTCCTCACCCTGCTCTCGGGTATAGCGATCCAGGCACTGGCGGTACCCCTCGGGGTCGCGCACAGCGTCCAGGAACGCCCACATGGCCTCCAGCCAAGCCCGGTATAGGTCATAGCAGTGCATGTGGTTAAACACCGGGTTATTCTCGAATCCGCGGGCCAGGGCCTCGAACGATGAGCGTGTTGATGTGCCGCCCATTTGATCCTCCTGTAGATTACATCACGCGGCACAAGCAGTCGGTGCTTCGCCCAGCTCCGTCGCCAGCATCGCTCTGTACGCATCGACCAGATCTTGACGCAGTCTGTGCGTGCTCTTATCCAGAGCCGTGACCCGGTAGTAGTGAACATTGGACTTGTCGCCGGTGCGCACGGCGTGCTGGTACAGACTGTTACGCAGTTGGCGCTCTTCCAGCGCTTCGGCAGCATGGTGCAGCCGGTCTTCGCGGTACCGGCGCCACTGCTGCGATGTCCAGGCGCCCGAATCGGCAGGCAGTTCAGCCCGCTCGTGATCAGCCATGGGTTTTAGACCCTTGGCTCGCTGGAGCGCCCGGGTCTCGGTTGGAGTGAGTCTCATTGGGCATATCCTCCTGCCAGTTGAAGTAAAACCTGGGATGGTGCTGGAACTCCAGCGAACCCAGTACCCCGTCAGACTTGCGCCGGGCCACTACTATCGGCGCCTGGTACCCCAGCACGACAAAGTCGCGGGCTAGAGCTACAGGATCCCAGACCTGACCGTGGCGCTGTTCCAGTGCCGCCCGGTCCCCGGGAACGGCGTTCAGAACCACAAGCCGGATGCAGCGCAGAGACTCGGCAACGTTGATCTCGGCTATCATGCTGACCTCCTGTCGCCCGAACGACTTACTCGAACGTGCACAATCCGTTTTCACGCAAGGACAGATGACCGGGACGTCCCGGCTGATCGCCAGCGGGTTCCATGGGCCTGCCGATAATCACGTGATCCAGTACCCGGATGTCCACGATCTTGCCGGCGTCGATCAACTGCCTGGTTACGCGCAGGTCTTCGGCGCTGGGAGTCGGGTCGCCGGAAGGATGGTTGTGAACGATGATCACCCCGGAGGCACCATCCTGGATCGCAGCCCTGAAGACCTCCCGTGGATGCACAGCTGTGGCATCGGCCAAACCCAGGGTCACCAGATGCCGGTTGATGAGCCGGTGCTTCGCGTTGAGACTCAGGACATGGAAGGATTCCTGCGCCAGGGCCGCGATGTCCGCGCAGATGCGGTAGGCGTCATCCGGGGAAGTGATCCGTTGGACGCCGGCTTCACAGACCAGCGGGAGCTGCACCAAGGCCGGTTGGTAATTCATGCTTTAGATCCTCCTGTGATTGCAGGTACTGCCGCTCCCAGTCCAGGCAGGCCTGCCGGCTGGGGCTGTTGAACAACGCGAACCCGGTAGGGTCCGTGACGCGCCAGTACTGGGTCTGGTTGTCGAACTCGATGCTGGTGGCCCTCTGGATCGAGAGCCCACCGATGGCGGCCAGATCAATAGCCTCGGTATAGATGGCGTGGCCGGTACCGTCGGGGGTGAAGGTTATAGCGTGTTCGTTCATGCTTTCCTCTCGGCACGGTCCGCTCTCAGTGCCTCGGCCCGCTTCGTGAACGCCTTGCTGCTGAGGTAGGCTTCCACCTCGGTTACGCGGAACCGACGCCTGCCTCCGAGTTCGTGCCCGGGTACACCCCAACGCCACAGACTGCAGGGGCTGATGCCCAGGCGTCTCCCAACTTCGCGAAGCGTCAGGAACGGTTCCGTAGGCTGTCGTTCCGAATGGACGGGATCGCCCTTCAACACCCTCAGCGCCGTCTTCTTCTGCTCGTCGGTTGCGGCGAGGATTGCCTGCAGAAGTTCGTTGGTCAGATTCGACTCCACAGCGTTGTCCCTCCTTCTGAATGAATGAGCCAAGCCATGCCGTATTCAAGGCATGGCCGGCCGGTTGTTGCTGGCTGCACGTATGGCCGTACTCGGTCCGCAGAGCCAGATCAGGTAGGCGACCCCGACCACACAAGACCTGGCCGTCCAGTGAGGCTCTGGCTCATGTTCCGATCCGCTGTTGGCGTTGTACCTGCCGGTAGTGCTCTGGCTTCTTGGTCTTACCTGTCGACTTGCCCAGGGCATCTTCCAGGAACCGGGTGGCCTTCTCGCAGTCCGGCCCGGTAAAGCCCACGGCGTCGATCTGGAGCGTGCCGTCGGTCTGGACGATGACTTCGATTGTCTTGGCCATACTCAGAGCCCTCCGGTGAGAACCAGCTTGATGCTGCCGTCGCCCAGGGTCTGGCGGCGGGCCGTACAGCCCTTCCTGCGGGCTTCGATCAGCGCCTTGTGGACGCCGTAGAGCTGGATCAGGCGGCCGTAGTTGGCCCCGACCTCCTGCTCGACGTGTCCCGAGTACCAGTCGCAGGTCAGGCCAAAGGTCCCGTCCGGCTGCTGGTTCACGGCGATGTCGTATGGACCCTTCAGGCGGATCACGAGATCGCCCTTGATCGTGTTCGAGCTATAGCCGCGGGCACTTGCCTTGGCCTCGACGGTGAAGCCCAGCTCGGTGCAGGCGGCGCGCAGGGCCGAGATGTCCCGGATCTGGGTCTCGATGGTGGTGAAGTGACTCATGTTCTCCTCCGTGTTGTGGTAGAATGCTGCTAATGGAAATGGGGTTCATGTCCGTGCGTTCGAGCGTTCTGTTGCGGAACTGCGCTGCCGCGTTCTGCCTTGCTGCCGCCCAGGTCTCGTTCGCAGCCAGCGGCACCACAGGCACAGTGCGCGTTGCGGCCATTCAGTGCCCGTCTGTGATGGGCGAAACCGCCGCGAACCTACGCACCATCACGGCGCTTATACGGCAGGCGGCGGCTCAGGGTGCGCGGATCATTGTCACGCCGGAGTGCGCCGTGCAGGGCTACTTGGACCCCACGACCTGGACCAGTTGGGCTAAGGCCGCTAGCGAGGGTATGCCGGTAGGCCAGGCGGCTGAACCGATACCAGGTCCGACGACCAAGTTGATGGGCCGCCTGGCAGCGGATCTCGGGATCTACCTCTGTGTGGGCATGGTTGAGACCGCCACCAACGGGTTCTTCAATGCACAGGTTCTGCTATCTCCCGCGGGCTCCATCATCGCGCACCATCGCAAGCGGGCGCTATGGACGCCCGGCGACTCGACTTGGTGCACCAAAGGTGACTTGCCGGTGCAGGTGGTCGGCACGGAATACGGCAACCTCGGGCTGATGATCTGCTTCGACTTCCATGTGTTGCCGCCACTGCTGGCGGAACGTAAGGCCGACATCGTGCTCTACTCCGTGGGGTGGTACGGACCGAACGAGAAGACGTGGTTCGGTAAGTCATTCCCAGCCAAGGCGGTTGTCCCATACGGCTATCATGTAATCGCTGCGAACTGGACAAGCGCGACGAGTGATGACGCGTGGCCTGGGCGCGGGTATAGCTGCATCATCCGGCGCGATGGTTCGGTGGTCGCAATGTCAGAACGCGTGACCGGGAGCGACATTGTGATTGCTGATCTTCCGCTGGGCAGGAATCTTGCGCCGTGAGATGCGTCACATGAACAAGACCAATGCCATGCGCGTCCGGCTGACCGCTGACCGAAAGGCCGATATCCTGCGCAAACTAACCAGCCTTTACGGCGACGAGTTCGACGAAAAGCTGAGCCCATTCCGGGCCGACCAGATCCTCACGTTCTTCCTGCAGCACTTGGGACCGGCAGTCTACAACCAGGCCATCCAGGACGCCCGCAAGTTCATGTCCGAACGCCTGCTTGGTTTGGGACATTGGGCGTGCTCACGTGAAGTAGGAAATCACGGATGTTCCAATCGTATAATGGGTGAGGACAAGTCGTTTAGAGGAGGTGCTTATGAAAGTCACATTGAAGAGCATGCACGGAACCGGAGAGAATGCGGTGGAGGCGGTTGACGCCATATACACCGTGAAGAAGGGTGATCCCGTGGCCCACGTAGAGCGGGTTCACCCGATGTGTCCCACGGAGGAGTCCCTGCTGACTCCGTTGTTCCACCCAAAAGAGAACCGCATGGTTGGCCCGGAGGAGGGGTACACTTTCCTTTCCGTGTTGCGGATGACGATGGGGGGTGTGCTGGAATACGACGACTGGGAGGACAAGGAGGACGCGGTGGAGACGGCCCCCGCAACCCTGTCCGGGCAATCCCAGCCCCCGGACATGTCTGCATTGCGGAGGTTCTACGAGACAACCCACTACATCGAAGACGGTGACGATGAGATGGGTGGCACAGCGGGTGACGAGTAGCACAGGAGACGACAATGGGTACGTTGAGAATCCTTGGTGGTCCGGGCAGTGGCAACTTCGACCATGGGGGCACGGCCCGGCGAAGTCGGTGGGTCCAGTGGGGAAGGTGGCGGGGGTGAAGGTGGGGCTGGGGGTACTCGTGGTCCTGCGAAGTATACGGGGGATGCAACGGCCAATCAGCTCGGCTTTATGTTTTCCAAAGATATGGACGATCTTGATGCTACGCTTTGCGCTGAAGCGCCGACAGGCAAGCCGGGGTAGTAGATTGTGGGATGCAGGTCAGTATGGCCGTCATAACGAACGGAAGCCATGGACATTCAGTTCATAACAGACCGTCAGATCTATGAGCAGGTAATCCAGGAGGCGGTACCGTCAGCCAGGGATTACCTGTGGCTGGCGACGTCTGACCTCAAGGATCTGCATGTCCAGGCTGGCCGCCGCATGATCCCGTTTCTGCAGGTGCTGTCTGGTCTGGTGGATAACGGTGTGTCCGTCCGCCTGCTCCACGCCAAGGAGCCGGGGCCGATGTTCCGGCGAGACTTCGATCGGTACCCGAACCTGATAACCGGTATGGAGCGCATCCTCTGCCCACGGGTGCACTTCAAGAGCGTCATTGTCGACGGCCGCTTCGCCTACAGCGGCAGCGCCAACCTGACCGGCGCCGGCATGGGCGCCAAGAGCGCCAAGCGCCGCAACTTCGAGAGTGGGTTTATAACCACGTTGCAACCAATGATCGAAGCCATCATGGCGCAGTTCGATCGGGTGTGGATGGGGGCGGAGTGCCAGGCATGCCAGCGTAAAGCTTACTGCGCTGACTACCCGGAGCTATTGGCCAGAACCCAGTCGGGTAAGTAGCATGGAACTGGTACTGCTCATAGGCATTCAAGCGGCTGGTAAGACGACCTACTGCCAGCAGCACTTTGCTGCCACGCATGTCCGGGTTAACCTGGACACCCTCAAGCGCCGCCCCCGGGAGTTACGGGTGGTACAAAGCTGCATTGCCAACAAGCAGTCCATCGTAGTGGATAACACGAACGTGTTGGCGTTCGACCGGGCCAGGTACATCCCCTTGGCCAAGGCTGCCGGTTACCGGGTTAAGGGTTATGTGTTCGAGTGCACATTGGACGACGCCATCCAGCGCAATGCACAGCGGTCAGGTGACAGCCGGGTGCCATCGCATGTGATCTGCGCCTTTCATGAGAAGTTCCAGCCGCCCACATGGGACGAGGGGTTCGACGAGCTGTGGCGGGTCACGATGGCTGACAGTAACTTCGTTGTGGAACGGGTCGAAATTACCTCGTACGCTGCCGGTGATTGTCCTGAGGTGTAACGATGCCGGAGGGCGAATGAGACTTCTATACTTAGCCTGCCTGGTCGCCTGGGTCCTCGCCCTGGTCTCACTCTGCCGCCGACGTGACATCGACATCGACCGCAAGGTGACATGGGTTGTCATCGTTCTGTTGCTGAACGTGGTCGGGGCTGTACTGTACTTCCTACTCGGGCCACGCCGCGTGTCGAGCACTTCAGGTCCCGGCGTCGACGTCGAGGGCGATATTGACCGTGACGCCAAGCCGATCATACCGGCCGGCACGTCGTGGAATCCAATCCAGGGCGAGAACCGCTTCGCGCCGGGCGTGGGCTTAAACCCCAAGGAGGGGGAGGGGACTGAAACCTCAGAAGAGGATCCAGGCGGCCGAGTCTGACGTCTGACGTCCGACGACTGACGAATGCAGGCCGGCCTGTGCCGCGCCTACTCAACCCCAGGTTACCTCGCCTTCATCACCCGACCGAACCGCAGGGCCATGATCTTCTTGAGCGCAGCCCCGTGGCGGTACTCGATCGCGCCCCGGTCGTCGACAGTGCAGTCCGGGTCGGTGCACCCATAAACAATGTGCATGTTGCTGGCATTCTGGCGCCCGCCGGCCTCGATGCACTTGGCCAGGGCTGACTCGTAGCTCTCGCCTTTGCCCCAGGCGCCCAGGGCGATCACGACGATGGTGATGCTCGGTTTGCTATTTGCGTTGCGCACGATCTTCTCCTGTGGTTATCGCGGTTCGCCGGTGATCCAGTAGCGCACGAAGCGCTCGGCCTCCGGACCGAACTTGCGTTCAATGAAGCCGCACATGGACTCGTCCCCGTAGTCAGGGTTGCGCTGCACGAGCCAGTAGTCCAGCCGCAGCAGGTCAACCGCGACCATACCGAACTGCCACAGCACGGGGTCCACGAAGGCTGCGGCGCCGGGGCCGAAGTGCTTGTGCAGACCATGGCGCAGCCGCGTCATGCTGTCGACGCTCATGGCGCCGCCTGCTCATCTGGCAGCCAAGCCGACTCGATCGCTGCTGCGTCAAGCGTGGGCTCGTGGGCCTGCAGGACACCTTGAAGCGTGAAGCCTTCGCCTACGACATCGACTATCGCATCGTGTTCGTCGAGCCCGTCGCGGTCCATATTCAGGACGGCTACCTGCAGGTCGGCTGTCTGTGTGATTACATCCTGTACCAGTCCGCCGCTGAGCACGATCAGCACACGCGCCGGGTCAACCATCGGGTACACCAACGACCCGCACGCCGGGCATTCACCGGCCGGCACGATGCCGCCAACGTCCAGGCGCTGCAGCAGGTCCGGGATGTCGGGATACACGTGCTTGAGCTGGTCCTCACGCTCGTAGCGTTCGTTGCAGTTATCGCACTTGAACATGGTTACGCTCCTTCTGTCCCAGGTCCACGCTCACGGTCTCGCCATGCTGGCTGGTTACCTCGAAGAACGTGGCAATGGACTCCGGATTACGTTGGATCGCCAGGGCTTTACGGGCGGCTGCCCGCGGCGTTCTGGCATCGATGTCGATCTCCCACTTCACGCGGTACATTACGCCTCCTGTAGAAAAGGCCGTGCCGGCTTCACCCAGTTTCCCAGGATCCACCGGCACGGCCCGGCTTGCGCTGCATAGCCTCTGGCTTTGCAGGGGCCGCTGGCGGGCCTCGATCACGCTGCATCGGACAGACTGAAGCGCCGCACCCCCATCTGGCCGAAGCGCTCCACGATCTCGGTGGCATCGCTGCGGGCCAGGCGCCGGGCTTCATCGGCCAAGTTGCGTATCCCGGCGTCCAGCTTGCGCCGGGACGCATCGCTATCGCGGTACTCCTCGGCGGTACGGGTCAGGAACTGCTTGCGGACCTCTTCCAGCCGGGCTTCGAGCTGTTGATCCCCGGCGAAGTTCAGGGCCTTGAAGCGGTCGATGAAATCCACCAGGCGATTGAGCGTGCGCTGATGCACGCCGGTCTTACCGTCGCGCATGCTGGCCAGCATCTCGTCACACAGGCCGGCGGTCTGTTCACGCAGGCTGGCTACGGCGTCCTGAACGAACGCCTCTACCCCTGCGGCAATCTTGGTCCTGGCGTCATTCGCAGCCTGCCGGCGGGCGTCCAGAATGGCCTGGTGGTCGGCCGCGGTAACCAGTTCGGCCTCCAAGGCGTCCGGTGCGCGCACCTGGAACAGGCTGACGTTGAAACTGAAGTAGCGATCCAGTCTGTCGGCTGGCGGGAATGCGGCCTGGATGGTGGCAACCACCCGGTCAGGATCGCTTACCAGCTTGCCGGCGGCCTCGTGCCACTCCTGCACTGCCGCGGTCCGAAGCTTGGCGTACTTGGCAGCGAACTCGGTCCGGGCGGTCCTGAACTCGGTCTCGAGCTCGTTCAGTCGCCGAGTGACCTCCGCCAGCTTGGTGTTGGGTAGGTAGTGGGCGATGCCGTTCATGAACGGGAAGCTACTGGCTTCGACCAGAGCATGCGCCCGGCTTTCGATCAGGGCAAAGCTTGCCAGGGCGTCTTTGGGCAGCAAGCGCTTGTGGCCCAGGCTGATCAGGCGTTCGGCCACGTCATCGGGGTCGAGCCCCAGGTCAGCGGCCTGGAGCTTCTTGGCAGCCCGCCAGAAGCGCACGCTGACAGAAATGAGCACGCCTTCACGGGTCAGGGCATCGAGCAGGTGGTTGTCGTTCATGGTTCTTCCTGTGGGTTACTTGACCGGGAAAACGGGGTTTTCGTAGCTCTTGCGGTCGTATGGCCGGCCGCGTATCATCAAGAGCAATGGGCGCGCTGAACTCTTTGGGAAAAGGCGTGGGTCGCGCTTCACGGAGGAAACGATGTGCACCCGGTTGTGGATAAAGGCGGTGCTGAGTGCCGCGGTTCTGGCAGCGGTGTCAGCAGCGGCGCGTGCGGGTGAGCTGACAGTACAGTCCTTCGACGGCACCGGACGCTTGTCCTTCAGCACAATTCCGACGGCGACGGTCTACCGGGTAGAGTGGGCGTCGACGCCGGCTGGACCGTGGACCAACTTCGCGTGCGCTGCGGCTCAACTGGATGCAATAACCCAACCATCAACCGGCGGCATAGTGACGTGTGCGGTTCCAATGTGTTACCGCGTCGTAGCGACTGTGAACTACTCGCCTTGCCTTGTGATTGACATTTCCGGGGGGCCTGGAGCGGAGACCTATCCGGTGAGCTACGTCGACATGCCCTCTGTCGGCTGGACAGACGAATACAAGACTACCAAGCTCGTGCTACGCCTCATTCCTGCGGGCACGTTCACAATGGGAAGCCCGGAGCACGAACTGGGACGTAGCGCGGACGAGACACAACACGAAGTTGAGCTCACAAAGCCGTTCTACATTGGCGTCTTCGAGGTGACCCAGCGCCAATGGGAACTGGTGATGGGAAGCAACTCCAGCTATTTCAGCAACACGAACTTCTATGCCACCCGGCCTGTAGAGCGGGTGAGTTACAACCAGATTCGGGAGAACCCCGACAATACCGACGACCCAGCCGTAAACTGGCCGGCGAACGGCGCAGTAAACACCAAGTCTTTCTTGGGCAGGCTGCGGGCGAAGGCAGGCCTTTCGGCCTTGGACCTGCCGACGGAAGCGCAGTGGGAGTACGCCTGCCGTGCGGGAACAGCAACGGCGCTGAACAGCGGGAAGAACCTGACGGACGCCTATGAGTGCCCGAACATGAACGAGGTAGGGCGCAACTGGCAGAATGGGGCGACAGGTGCAACTCAGGAGTGTGATTCAAGCGCTGGAACGGCCACGGTGGGGTCATACCTGCCGAACCGGTGGGGCCTGTACGACATGCACGGCAACGTGTCGGAATGGTGTCTGGACTGGTACGGGGCGTACGCCGGGGCCGTTCAGGATACGTCAGGGCCAGTTTCTGGAGCATACCGTGTGTTCCGGGGTGGGAACTGGGACTCCGGTGCCCTAACGTGCCGCTCCGCGTCTCGCCTCTATCATTGGCCAGACTACGGGGTCAGCGGGAGTGCGGTTATCGGTGGCGGGTTCCGCATCGCCAACCACCTGCCATAGCGACCGGCCGTCGTTCATGGTTTTCCCTGTGGGTTACTCGGCTGGGAAAAGCCGACGTTTTTCGCTTGCCCGGCCATGGGCATCGGCGCATCATGTGCCAATCGGGCTCGTTACCCGGTGTGTATAGCAAGGAGACTCGATAGTCTGACAAGGCTTTGAAAAACTGATTTCTGCGATCACTCGCAGCTGTTGTCGCTCCTGAAACCGCCAGTTTCTTTTACGTAAGACAGCAAAGCTACGAGGTCGCGTTCCCCATCTGGGGGGCGCGGTCTTGCGGCTTGCGTTGTCTTACCGGCCCTGGCGGGCCTCAGGAGCGGCGCGTAGACGTAGGGCTTAGCGCCCCCTTTTTCTATTCCTGAGACGCCGATGGGAACGGGGATGACCGGTGCCATGAAGAGCGCAAGTAAGTGCTTTCTTGTAGTGTGGGCTGTGGCCCTGTCAGCATCAGGAGCCGTTCTGCATGTTGATCTCAGAAGCACCAACCCGGTGCCCCGCTATGCCAGTTGGGCGACAGCAGCAACCAACATTCAGGACGCCATCAACGCCGCAAGCAGTGGGGACTCGGTACTGGTGACCAATGGCCTCTACAGGCTTTCGTCGCAGGTGTCCGTGACAGCCGGTATCAAACTCATCAGCGTCAACGGACCGCATGCGACTACACTGGACGGGCAGTCAAGAACTCGATGTCTCTATCTGAACCATGCGGGCGGTGTTGTTAGCGGTTTCGCGATCACACGTGGCTACGCTCGTGGGGGCGGGATAGACCTTAGATCCGGGCTCGTGACCGACTGCGTCGTGTCAAACAACGCCACGACATGGGACGGGGGCGGCATTCTCTGTTACGGCGGTATTGTCAGCAACTGTACGATCACCTGCAACTTTGCCACCGAATGGGGGGTTGCATCGGGTGCCGGAATCTCCTGCAAGAGCGCCGGCCTTGTCGTCAATTGCAGCATACTCAACAATACGAACCTGCAAAATGTAGGAGGTGGCGTAGAGTTAGAGAACTCAGCCGTAATGCTCAATTGCTTATTGAGCGGCAACTACGCACAGGATGGTGGCGGTGCCGTGGCCCTGCTTGGTTACACGCCGATCATGCGGAACTGCACCATCGTCGCGAATTCCGCATCCACCTCGGGTGGCGGCGTGTTCGGCCGTCCGACTGAGAGCAATGTCCTATGGAACTGTATCGTAGCAAACAACACCTCGGGTGATTCATTTTCAAACGTGTACGGAGCCATACCGCAAAGGTGCTGCATCCCCGGAACCACGGCGACCAATAACATTGCTATGAGTCCACCATTGACCGTCGCTTATCGCCTGATGTCAGGCTCACCATGTATCGATGCTGGCGCCGCAACCGTAGCACCTGCCACTGACATTGACGGGGAATCGCGATGGGACCATCCGGGGCACCCAAATGTGCTGTCCACCGTCGACATCGGTAGCGATGAGTTCGTTGATATGGACACTGACGATCTGCCCGATTCCTGGGAACGGACCTTCTGGCCGACGCTCACGAACGCAAATGCACTTACCGACAATGACCATGATGGAATTGTGGAGGTCGTTGAGTATGAGCTCGACTTGAACCCTGCAAGTGCCGACACGGATGGCGACGGCTTGGATGATGGTAGTGAGCTCAGCCTCTATGGCACGAACCCAAGGTCGGGCGACACCGACGCAGATGGCCTGCACGATGGAAACGAAATACTTGTCTTTCTGACGGATGCGCTGGACGTGGACACTGATGATGATGGACTTTCCGATGGTGCCGAGGTGAATGTCTACTTCACGCTGCCCGGCGATCCGGACACGGATGGCGATGGTCTGCTCGACGGCCGAGAGGTATTCCGTCACGAGTTCATTAACACTGCTCTGACATGGACGGCGGCTAAGGCGGACGCTGAACGTCGCGGTGGTCATTTGGCAACTATTACCGATGCAACCGAGTGGGCCGCTATCGTCGCCGTCATTCAACCGCATTCTGTTGTGGCTTGGCTTGGTGGAACAGACGTAGTTGAAGAGGGCCTTTGGCACTGGATTACAGGTGAGCCATGGAACTTCACCGCATGGCGACGCGATGCACCCAATAACGTATCAAATGAAGACTACCTCGAAATCTATCTCCCCGGGTGGAACGATGCCAAGGGAAGCCTGCTAAGGCCGTATATCTTGGAACGTGACTACGCAACAGACCCAACAAAACCTGACACGGACGGAGACGGCCTGGCCGACGGCGACGAGTGGATTGCAGACACGATCCCGACAAACAACTTGTCCTCGCTTACAATTACCGGCATCGCCAGTTCCGGCAACTGGTTGCGAGTCAACTGGCGCGGTGGAACAGTAGTTACGCAGTACCTGCAGCGAAGCACGACGCTTTCCGCAGATCCCCAGCAGTGGGTAACAATCTGGACCAACTCGCCGCCGACGGCGAGTCATTCGGAGTTCGCAAACGACGCGGATCCAAGCGGCGTCCAGTTCTACCGGGTTAAAGCCGTGCGATAGCATATTGCCTAGTCAGTCGGCGGTCAGCCAAACAGGATTCAAAATGAAAGCATCAGACTTCAGACGGCTACTTCCGGGCGTTGGGCTCGTCTACGGTTGCCTGTGCAAGTCATCTATTGGCGCCGCAGCAGATGAGATCTCCAGGCTGAGGAGCATCTATGCCGCGGAAACAGGCAAGGTCGAGGCCAGTTACTCGGCACAACTGACCAATGCTCCTGCTCAGTACCAGTGGAGCTTGGACGTCTTGGAAAAGACGTGCCAACAGAAAGGCGACTTCAAGGGCGTCATAGCTGTGCGTAGCGAGAAGGCGCGGTTTGACCGTGAGCGTGGCACTCCCGGTATGAGCACTGAGGGCGAGCCGGCAGAACTGGAAACACTGAGAGCTAAGCTGCAGGCGCTGCCGGCTGAACTCAGCGATCAACGGAGAAAGCAGATCGCCACCCTGAGCGCGACATATCTTGGACGGCTTGAGGCACTCCAGCGCGACCTCACTCGGCAAGGCCAGATTGGCTTAGCAACGGAGATCCAGACAGATATCGACAAGGCCAGGGCCCAACTCGACACGAGGGTTCCAGATGTGACGCCAACAGCTTCAGATGGAACTTCAGCATTAGTACCCGTCCAGACACAGCGAGAGCCTGAAATCCGTGCTCCCTCTGCCCAGTTGGTTCCGTCATTCCACCTCAGCCGACAGTCTTCCGGTAAAAAAGTAAAGGTTCCGGGAGACGTCAAGCTTGGGTATGTGATTGGCTCTGTATCGCAAGGGGACACGCTGACAGTTCAGTATGTCTCAGGCGGGTGGTACGGTGACCATACTCCCCTGACGTCTCCAGACGGGAGCGACAAAGTCAGGTGCCTTGTGGTTGCCAAGGTTGGCCAGGACTACGGTCCACTTATACCAGTCCCACAGGGCACGAGGGATAACCCCTTTGAGTACACTTTCGACACGTCCTTCGAGTCTATTGGTCTTCGCCTCGCCGGCAGCTATCCGGGTAACACGGGCGGCGAAGTCATTTACGCGATCAGCGTAAAGAAGGCAGTATCACCGGGCGGCAACCTGGGGGCCGGACAAACAAGACGTACAGCGCTAGTTAGCCCCGCGGTTCGGTCGACGCCTACGTTGACTCAGTCTAACCGACAGCCTTCTGGCAAAACGGTGAGGGTGCCGGGAAACCTTGCGGTTGGTTGCGTCATTGGGCCGGTGGCGCAAGGGGAGACGATGACCATACAGTACGTCTCCGGTATGTGGTACAAGAACCAAACTCCTCTGACGTCTCCAGATGACAGCGACAAGGTAAGATGCATGGTCGTTGCGAAGGTAGGCGAAGAATTTGGTCCCCTCGTACCAGTTCCGCAGGACACTAGAGAGACACCTTTCGAGTATCTGTTCGATACGGCCTGCGAGTCGGTCGGTCTTCGCCTCGAAGGCAGCTACCCGGGCAACACGGGCGGTGAGGTCATCTACATGATCAGCATGAAGAAGGCAGCATCACCGGGCGACAGCCTGCTCGGTTCAGTGCAAGCAAGTCATGCGACGCCTGTAAGCACCGCGGCTGGTGTTCGCGTCGTCTCGGTTAGGGCGGACAGCCAAGAAGGCACTTCAATTGGGCGTGTGGCCGAGGGGACACGGATCAGCATCCAGTATGATTCAGGTCACTGGACATTCGGCAAGGGCGTGCAACCGGACAGAAGCCCCGACGATCCCGACGCCGACAATCGTTACCGACTGATGCTGTCAGGCCGTACAGGCCCCACTAGCAAGACCGAGATTGTTCCACCATCCACGAAGGGGCACCCCTTTGAGTACGTGTTCATGGGGCCTTTCGACGAAGTGTTTCTGCGGATCGCAGACCCTGTTACCGATAACAACGAAGGGACCGTTCGGTATAGATGCGAGTTGACGCCCCCATCCGTACGGCTCCCTCTCCGCTCTGTAAGTCAGTCGATCAATGAGGAGGTGGAGATCCCAGCTAGCCGGGAAGTCGGGTACCTAATCGGGCCAGTGAAAAAGGGATCAACACTAGTCTTGCGCTTCCTTGGAGGCGGGTGGAAATCCTGGGGAAGGTTTCCGTCGGCAAATCCCGACGGACAGACAATCGAACGAGAAGCCGCACGTATGGTTGTTGCTTACCAGTCGATGGAGGGCGCGGAGTCCCGTGTTATCACGGCAGTTTCGTCCGGCACTGCCACGACGCCTTTCACCTATGTGTTTTTGCGGGCGTACGATAGAGTTCTCCTCAGGATCAACGACGTGGACGGCACTTACGAGAGCAATCCAGGCAGTGTTCGCTACAGCGTGGAACTGAAGCCATAAAACATAGTGCCGACTTCATGCGCTCTCATGCTGACCCGTACCGCCTGCAGTGCTACCACTTGACGTGGACTAAGTCATCAGCGAAGCCTGTATTTGCCATTCCGTAACCTGTCTTGCTATCTTATAGTGAAAACGGTTTCAAGACACGTCACTACAGTATTTGCCGCGTTGCTTCGTCGGCAGTCATGAGTCAACACAAAGAGCGAAACACCTTCCGAACTGCTGGAGCAAGAGACATGAAGCATACCGGTCTTGTCGCCTTAGTGCTTATACCAATGCTGCTCCATGCAGCGCCCACGAAGCCACCGGTGACCAACGAGCTTTCCCGTCTCAGCGGCATCTACGAGTCAGAAAAGGTCAAGATCAAGGCCAAGTACGCTGAACAGCTGGCGGACCTTCCTTCGCAGTATGAAAAGGCACTCGACGGTCTTGAGAAGACGTTTCAGCAGCGCGGTGCCCTGCAGAGTGTCGTGTTTGTGCGAACGGAACGAACCGCTTTCCGCAAGAGCGGGGTCGTTGCCGCAGAGGCGGCTCCGGGCGAACCTTCAGAGCTGGCTGCTCAGCGGGTGAAGCAGCTAGAAGCTCCGGCGTCGCTGGCCACTGCAAGGAGTGCCGAGTTAGACAGGCTGGCTGCCGCCTACGCGTCACGGCTGAAGTCACTACAGCAAGACTGGACGCGCCGCGGTCTCATCGACGAGGCACTGGCCGTTCAGGCTCGAATCGACAGCTTGCCTGCTCTTACAGAGGCACCCCCGACATCATCTGCAGTCCCCGTTCATCCCATACCCGCTGCCGTTGCGAAGCAAACTGCACGACAGGCCACGACAATTGATGCCCCCGCGCCGACATCTATCAAGGCAACGGCGGGCGCAAGTAAGGTGGCTGGCGTTCTGTCCGGTACGCAATCGGACGCCGAGATTACGCTTGAATCAGGTAAGACCTTTGCCGTTGAGGGCGAGTACTTTGTGCCCAAGGGTTTGACTCTCAGAATTGAGGCCGGCGCTATCCTGCAGTTCGCAAAAGATGCGTCGCTTTCCGTCAGCGGAACCATGATGTGCAACGGGAATCTGAGAGCGCCGGTTCGCATGCAGGGCAAGGTGAGCGGAGTCGGGACATGGAAGGGGATACGTTTGGAGGGGGTCGGCACGGAGTGCGTTATTGAAGGCGTCATATTGTCGGGCGCGACCCAGGGCATCACGATCGCGGGCGGTAGGCCAAAGTTTAAGAGCTGCGCGATTTCTAGGTGCGTTAAGGGTGTCGTCTTGGGCAACCGCGCAAACGCCACATTTGAGGACTGTCTGGTCACCGATTGCACGTCGCACGGGTTCTTCGACCATATTAGCGGGGCGGTGCTCAGCAACTGCACCTTGAGTAATAACGATGGCTGGGGTTACTTCTGCGACTACTATGGGAACCCGACTATCCTTAACTCAAAGATCGTAGGTAACAAGGCAGGCGGCATTAGAGGTTCGGGATACGATCATACCTCCACGGCGCATGGGTCTGTCATCTGCGGCAATGGCGACGTCGATGTGCAAGTGATTGGTTCGAAGGACTGGGATTACAGCGGGAACTGGTGGGGGCGCGCAAGTACTCAAAAACTGGCATCAAACGGGGATACGGCCAATCTGAACTGCATTGAAGACGGACTGGACACGGATAGCAGTGGTCGTGTCCGTCTGCATGACTACCTCACGGTTGAGCCTGTGAACTGTGGCAGCTCGCTTTCCTCTACGAGGTGAGCGAATGGAGCTCGTGGCGGGAGGACGCTAGACGCACGAGCGATGCCCGCCATTGCGGGCCCCATCACGCCGCCAACCTCACGCTGACCCGCGCCGCCTGCCGGTGCCACCCCCTGCATGCATCCTGATGCGGGCAGCCCGCGCAGTAGATCCCTGCTCGTTGGGCAGGAAGGGGTCGGGATGTACGCCTGCGTGTATGGTTCGATGATGGATCAGGGTTCCAGCAGTTCTCGCCGGACATGCGGCTGGCGGCACTGGGCTACGCCATGATGGCCACGGCCGTCCCGGATGCAGGTGGGGCGCGGCTTGACAGCCCGTCTGGACCAAGAGTAACGTGTCCCCACTGCGGTCGGGCGCTTCGCCGCTCCGTACGGTGGAACGGCGCGGGCTCCGCTACGAAGAGGGACGGCGGAAGAGTCTCCCTCGTGAAACTCCGGGACACCAACTCTCCGGAAGGAAGCGAAGCCATGAGACCTGGACTGGTCGCCCACATTGCCGCTGCCGCGGCGCTCAGCTTGCCCCATCACCTGCACGCATCGACGAACCTGGCCTTCCAGTTCGAGTGCGCCGTCGCGGAGCTGAGGGCAGTCGGAACGGCGCTGCAACAGTATAAACTGGACCACGGCGGCCAGATGCCTCCCCGGCTCACCAACCTCGTCAGCGAGGCGTACCTGCCGGCCGGCGGACTCGTCTCCTGCGCGGATCCCTTTGCCGGAACAGAGGGCGGCGTTCCCAACAGCTATACGGACCTTAGCCAGTGCCAAGAGACCGACGAAGGCGGGTCGAGTTACCTCTACGAGTTCAGCGAGGCGGAATGCTTGTGGTCCTTCTGGTCCTCCTATCTCGGTGGCACCCCCAACCTGACCGACGTGGACGTGAACTTGGACGGAACCGCCTCTTGGGCTGAGGTGAAGCAGTGGCAGATGGACCACGGGGACAAGACGCAGCAGCCGGCAAACAGGCCGTACGCCCGCCGCAAGTTCCCCGTCGTCCGGTGCTTCTGGTTCCAGTACCCCGATGCCTGGCCGAACGCCATCGACCCCACCGTCCTGAACCTTGCCGCCGACCTCCAGACGGTATTCGCGTCGCCACCCCAGTGGGAGCTGGACCAGTTCGAGCAGACGCCCTTGGAGCGCGTCGCTCTGCAGATGGAGTCGGTCGGAACGGCGCTGCAACAGTATAAACTGGACCACGGCGGCCAGATGCCTCCCCGGCTCACCAACCTCGTCAGCGAGGCGTACCTGCCGGCCGGCGGACTCGTCTCCTGCGCGGATCCCTTTGCCGGAACAGAGGGCGGCGTTCCCAACAGCTATACGGACCTTAGCCAGTGCCAAGAGACCGACGAAGGTGGGTCGAGTTACCTCTATGAGTTCAGCGAGGCGGCGTGCACCAGCTGGAACTGGGAGACCTACCTCTGTGGCGATCCCAGCGTGCCTGCCTTAGACACAGACAACGACGGGAAGGTCTCCTGGGCGGAAGCGAAGCAGTGGCAGTCCGTCCACGGCGACATGTTCCAACAGCCGACGAACGGGCCCTACAGCAGCCAGAGTCTCCCTGTCGTACGCTGTTTCTGGCCCCGGTTCCCGGAAGCCGGTCCGGGCACGGTCTCCCCCACCGTCCTGAACCTTGCCGCCGACCTCCAGACGATCTTCGCCTCGGGGCCCACGTGGGAGGTAAGTGCGACCAGCCTGTGCCATGCCGATCCTCCCGATCTGCGCGACCTCCGCAGGACGAAACCTCCCCAGGAGGGCATCGAACTCGCCCTGGCGACCGTGGACGAAGCCTTGGAGCTACCCCTCTGGCCCAAGGCCACCGAACTCACGAACCTCACCTGCCGGCTTCTGGTCCCCGTGGCAAAAGGGCAGGACCAGGCCTACGGGCAGATCGCCGGGAACGTCTTCCGGTGGCGACCACGCCCCTACAGTCCCTCCTACGTCTTCGCCTCGGTCGGGCTGGCCTGCGGGGGCACCGTCGTTACCCAGAAGTACTACGCGGTCAGCGTGGACGGCACGGACAGTCTGAAAATCGACGCAATCTTCAGCCGGACAAACCCCGTGGCGGTGGTCATCGAGTGGAACAGCATCACCGGCACGCTCTACCACGTGGACGAGGCGATGAACCCCTCCTGCGCTTGGGTGAGCAACGTTTACGCCGTGGCGGGCGACGGAACACGGAAGCACTACACGAACGAGGTATCCATCGTGCCTGCAAGGGTGTTCCGCCTGCGTGCAGAGTTCAACGACCAGTAACGCCAGCCTGTCCGACTGGCCCTCCGGGCCGTCCGTTGTTGGATCGCGTTTCCTCCCCGGCTCGGTTCGGGGCCGGCGACTTGGCGGACTTGGACGGGCACCTCAGTGTTGGCGGCCCTGCCCCAAGGAAGTCGCAACCCCGTGGATTTTCGAGTCCTACAACCGGGGGCGCGTGTACGGCCTGTGGGACGACGCGTGGCGGTCTACGGCATGCTCTGCAAGATTCTGTGCCCGCCCGGCAGGCAGGAGGATACCTGCGCCGGGTGCAAGAAACAGAACAAGAGCGATGTTACGCGTCGTCCCTCACGCCGCCATCCGCACGCTGACCCGCGCCTCCTGCCGGTGCCACCCCCTGCACGCATCTTGATGCGGGCACCCGCCGCAGTAGAATCCCTGTTCGTTGGGCAGGAAATGCTCGGCCGCAATCATGCGCTCGACCCGCTTCACCAGCTCGACCATTCTGTGAAACTGATCCGGCGTGCGCGTCGTGACATGCTGCTCGACCACCGGCGTCTTGTTCTTCACCACGACGTCAAATCGCACTGGTACGTCCTGCGCGTGAAGCTGCCGGTAGGCGTATGCGTAGACCGTCGGTTGCAAGCTCTTGTCGGCCTGACCCTTGGGCCAGCGGCGGGCTGAAGTCTTCCAGCGCCCGCGCGCACTAAGAACTGAGCCACCGCGCGCACTAATTGTGAGCCACCG
>CAZZCT010000015.1:0-46769 GCA_964652365.1 uncultured Lentisphaerales bacterium | reverse complement strand
TTCCGCTCCAACCTCGCGGCCGCCTAACCATCAACTAAAGTGAATCGCACCCAATACCCAAAGCGTTCAGCAATCTCATTTTCCTCTCTATATTTTGCACAGCTTCTCTGTCCCCAGTCCGTTACACGCGGTGGCGATCGGGATCGGGATCGACGATCATGCGAGGGCTTCGATTTCGATAGCGATCCCGATTTCGGTGGCGACTTCTCCTCCGCGGCCGGGACAGGCCCGGCTCTCCATCGGCCGGCCGCCGCCCTTGGAGGGGCGACCCTGTGTCGCCCGCGGCGGGGTGGAGTTATGGGCAAGCCCGCCGCGCGGCTGCGCCGCGAATGTTCGAGGAGGGTAACTTTCCTTCGCCGTTGGAGAACCTGAATCGCAGATTGACGAACCACGAGGTCCGAATCATGAAGGGATGGGATTGACTTCGACATTCTGCGGTTTGATTGACGAATTCACAGACAAAGACCAAAGACAACGACACATGACAAAGACTCCGGACTCCGTCGTTGTCTTCCATCTTCGTCTCCGGTCTTTGTCTCGTGCCTGCCTCCAACCGAACTGCGACCAAATGACCAAGTTATAGACGAGCCCGCCGCGCGGCTACGCCGCGAACACACGCGGGGGGTAACTCTTCTGAATCAGGACCTCAGGAAAGCTGGAATGGCGTCTTGCGCACTCTTCCTGATTTCCTGAGTTCCAAATTCCTTCCGTCTGCCACGGCAAGCTATAGGCAAGCCCGCCGCGCGGCTGCGCCGCGAATGCTCGCAAGGGTAACTGCAACTGAATGTCCAACGGTATAGCCATGAACCTCACAGAAGATGGACCGGTTTGGACCACGGATGCGATGCGCCCGCTATTCGCATGCTTTCTTGCGCGAGGAAAGCGGCGTCGCGCTTCGCTTGCCACCGCACTCCAAATTGCCTGCGCCACGGCGGCAGTGCGGCGGCAAGCGGTATCCCGCGCGACGCCGCTTTGGTCCCGCTTCGCCACGGGTTCAGCCGGAGCCCGAGAAGACCGTGCATCTGCGCATCGCGATACGCTCGCATCTGCCGGTCGGCTCCAATCGTGGCACGGGCTTCCAGCCCGTAGCCGTCAGATCGATGCGGACAGAATCGCGGCAGACGGCGCGACGCGCGTCCTGTGACCGTTCGTTTGCCCGTACTCTGACAGGCTACGGGCTGGAAGCCCGTGCCACGCTCGCCCTGTGGCGCACGTCGGCCCGACGTGCGGCCCGACGAACAGGGGCGCCCCAGGCCCTTGATGCAACCGGTCGGCCAAAGCCCAGGCGCAGTCAGAACCGTAATCACTGAAATCTGCCGACGGAAGCTTGAAGTTATAGGAGAGGCTGCCGCGCGGCTGCGCCGCGAACAAACGAGGGTGGTAACTTGCACGCACAGTGCGCACCGAAAACATTGCGGCCTGTAGGGCTGCTTGAACCCGAGGCAAACCCCATGCCCCAATCGCTCGCTTCCGGTCGTCGCGCACCGGTGCGATATCGTCGGTGGCCGCAGCGATCAAACGCGAACAAAGGTTCAAGCAGGCCTTCAGCCTGCGGGGTCACGGCGGGTGGGCGGTGATCCCAGGGCGTTGCCCTGGGCTATGTTCAAGCAGGCCGTTGGCCTGCGGGAGACAGCGCGCGTTTCCCGATGGTGGGCGACCAAGTTATTGGCGCGATTGCTGATGAAATCGCCAAGGTCCGACAAGCGAGAGAAAGGCCGGAATAATGAGAGTCGTGCTAGACACGAACGTGCTTGTCTCGGGACTGCTCTCGCCTGCTTTCGCTTGTCCCCAGCCGGGTGAGCGTCTATCGTCTTTGCATGTTCAAAGACAGCGCCGTCACACGCCTCGATCCGTGGGTTCTCCGTGAGGAGGCTGATGCCATTCCGGCCGTCTGCTACCCGGCCTTTGTAGGCTCGGGTCAGTTTGGCCTCGGCCTGGACGGTGGCGGGCTGCAAAGCCTGCCCGACACGCTGGGGCCGCACTACAACTGCTACTTCACCCCCTACCACCGCTGCCAGGCCGATTTGTACGTGCTGCACGAGGGGCTGCACAGCCGCCACCTCTGGGACGACGAAAGCCGGCTCACCGGCCACGCGGTCGATTCCCAACAGGTCAGCCGCGAGTCGCAGCGCAACTTCATGCCCTTCGGCTACCTGACCCAGGAGTTCGAGGTCGAGGGCGCCTTTCCATCGGGCAACGACACCCACGACACGTCCACACACCACAGGATTGCCGGGGACGACCTGCGGCGCCACGCGCGTTTCTGGCGGCGCGACTGGGATCTGCGCTCGGCCACGGTCTGTACCTCCTACGACTTCGGCTGGCACCGGCGCATGCGCCTGTCGGTGACCGCCTTTGTGCCGCACGGCGGCGAGACGCTCTACCTGCGCCTGCACCGCGAGCCCCTGGCCGGTTGCACCGCGCGCTTCACCTGGTCCGTGCGCCTGGCGCCGCAAACGCGCAACGGCCTGCCGCTGTTTGACCCGGGCGAGTTGGTCCCGACCGGCCCGCACACGTTGATCGGCCGGACCGGTCCGACCGCCACGCACGCGCCGGTCGAGCCCTACGCCCTGGTCTACGCCGCCGCCGCCGATGGCCTGACGGTACAAGTGGGTGCAAACGGCTGGCAGGCTGCATGCAGCGGCGCGGCCGACCAGGCGCAAACCGCCTGGCTGCGGCTCGATTTCCGGCTGCTGGCCGGCGACACGCTCGGCACAGCCGACGCGCTCGCACGGCAACTCGAAGCGACCAGCATGGTGTTCGACGCGGCCACTTGGCGGTCCGCTCTGGCGCAACACACCGCCGACAGTGCCGCATTCTGGAACCGCACGGCCGACATTGAGACAACGCCCGCCGACGAGCGCGAGAATGTCCGGCGCTTCATGCTCCACCTGAGCACCTACCTCTCGCGCTGTGCCAACGACTACGGCCGGGGCGGCAGCGTGCAGTACCTGCTTGTGCACCAGAACGGGTGGCGGGCCTGCAACTTCCACGACCACCACTACATCCTTGACGGCCTGGCACGGGCCAACCTGTGGGACGAAGTACTGGCGCACCTGGAGTGGCTCTTCCGCGTGATGAAGCCCGAGGGGCGGCCCTTCCCGTGGATGATGACCTACGACGGCTACTCGCCCGTGCCGCCGGGGGCCGACCGCGCCCCCATGTCTGATGCCAATCGCGCCCTGCTGGCGATCCGCATCTACGAACTGGCCGGCCGCGACCGCGCCACGCTGCTGCGCGAGCGCGTCTACCCGATCGTGCGGCGGGTGGCGCAACACGCCGTCAGCGACTGGTTCTACCGGGAGGGCGACCACTGGCTCTTCCGGGCCGTCGAAACCGACGTAATGAACGAGGAGCCGCGTGTCAGCGAGCCGGGCACCGTAGTCATGTACCTGGCGGTCCTGCGCAAGGCCGTGGCCTACAGCGCGCAACTGGACTGCGACGCGGCGTTGCGCCGCGTCTGGGAGGAGATCCTGGCCGGCGTGCGACTGGCGACTGGCGACAGCCGCTACCTGGCCTGGCAGGACGCAGCGCCGGCGGCCGCCACCAGCACCTGGTTCAACAACAGCCCCTACATCGCCGAAGCGCTTCCGTTCCTGGACCGCGAGCAGTTCCGGCGCACGCGCGATGCCCACGAGCGACGCACGTCCTGCAACCGCGTCTGGCTGAACTGCGCCTCGGCCAGCACCGAGATCCGGCTGGAGCGACCGGATCGCGCCGAACAGTTCATGACCGACTCGCTTGAGCATGGCATTCACGGTCCGGGTTACTTCGAGGAGGTGACGCCCAACGGCGTCTCGGCCCTGCCGCCCTTCGCCTCGGCGCATGGCGCCTATCTGACTGCCGCCTGCGAACAGCTCGTACAAACCGACTTCTGGGAGCCCCGCATCAGCGTGGGCCTGGGCCTGCCGTCCCGCATGCGAACACGATCAGTGTGCTTCCGCAACCTGCGCGCCCGCGGCGGCGTGCTCATCTCCGGCCGCGCCGACCCGCGCTGCCTGCAGGTCGAGCTGCGTCAGGAGGGCGAGGCTCAGGTGCTGGATGTGGTCCTGCGCGTGCCCTGCGACTGCGGAGTCGAGATCGAGGTGCGGCGCGATGGCGCGCCGGTGGCGCATGACTTTGGCGGCGACCGTGTGACGGTGCGCGTGGACCTGGCGGCCGGCACCGTCACGACACTCTCCGTCGGCGACCGAGGGGGGCAGACCCGGGACTGACTGGTTGCCGCCCCTTTCTAATCTGGCGGGCATTGGAGTCTGTGTCTTGTTGCTTCGTCGGCTGGCCTCACGCCCGCCCAGGAAGTGAGTCCGCCGCAATCCTGCCAATCCTGTTAATCCTGTCAAAGAAGTTGGTGAATGGACGACGGTTCGTTGGGACACGCAAAAAAACATGAATATCGACCTCGGCGAGAGACAGGAGCTTACGAGCTACCGGAAGATCGCGATTGCAAGCTGGCGACATCCACGCAATCCCTGCACCTACGCGATGCTCGACCTCCCGGTTGAGCCTGCGTTGACGTTTCTCGCCACCTGCGCGTCAAGCACGCCGGTGACCCTTACCCATTATGTCACGAAAGTGGCAGCGCATTGTCTTGCTCAGCACTCCGAACTGAACCATGTACTCCGGATGGGAAACCTGTACCGGCGAAACCATGTTGATATCTTCATCACGACGCTTCTGAAGACCAGCAGGGGGAAGGATCTGTCTGGCTTTGTCATCCGCGATGCGGACAAGAAGCCCATTTCCGTCATTGCAGCGTTCACTGAGGCACGGTCCCTGGACCTGCGACAGAACAAGGACAAGGAGAACCTGAAGGTCCAGCAGATCGTCAACCCCATTCCCTCCATGCTGTTGCGGCTGCTTCTCCTGGTCCAGGAGTTTCTCCAGTTCACGCTGAACATCGCGGCGCCGGCGCTTGGGATGCCGAAGGATCGCTTCGGTTCCGCCATGATCACGAACATCGGCGCGTTGGGAATCGAGAATGCCTTCGTGCCGCTCTCCCCCTATTCACGATGCCCGCTTCTGATTGCCGTCGGAAAGCCACGGATGGCGCCCTTAATTCAGGGGGACAAGGTCGTGGCGGGAGAATTGGTGACGATCACCTTCACCTTCGATCACCGTTACGCCGATGGCGCGCATGGCTCCCACCTCATACGTCGTTTCAAGAAGGTTTTCCTGAATCCGACGGCGTACCGAGACGTGTTCGAGAAGGACCTGTCGTAGCCAGAGCCCTCCATAGCCCGACAGGGCGCCGGAGGGAGGCCCGTTCTACGGCGCGCCGCCCGGAGCGTCCGTAGCACGGTGCTCTGCGCCGTGCCGTCAGCGCCGTGCGGTCGGCTAACCTCGTCCGTAGCTTCAAGTTGCCGCGAGGGCTGACTTGAGCTCCAACTCGTTGATGCCGTGGGCCTTGATAAGGTTCTTGACCGCCTTGTCCGCCTTCTCCCTCGACCGGGCCTGGTCGTCCGCCGATCTTCGGAACACCGATCACCGGCAGACACCCCTTCCAAACGCATCGTTTCCCGCCGGCCAACGGCCTGCTTGAACACAGCCCAGAGCAACGCCCTGGTATCAACGTCCACCCGCCGCGACCCCGCAGGCTGAAGGCCTGCTTGAACCTCCGCTCAGGCCTCTTTCACGTTTGACCAGGATTCAAGCAGCCTTTCAGGCTGCAATGGGTTCTATTGGGAATTCTATTCCCAGGACGTTGCCCTGGGCTATGTTCACCCACCCCTTTGGGGTGGCACCCCCCCGACGCGCCTGGGCAACACGGGCGTCGCGTGTTCAAGTTACCCCCGCGATCATTCGCGGCGCAGCCGCGCGGAAGGCTTGCCCATAACTTGAATTCTGCCGAGACATCCGGCTCACCACAGGTTCGCCCTCCATGGGCAGCGCAATGGCCTACCGCCAGCAGTGCCTGGAGGGCGAGACTGTGGCGAGCCGAGCGCAGTCTCTCCACGCGGAGTACCCATCGAACCGCAGATTGACGAATCCTGAACTGCAGAATGTCGAAGGCATCTCCAGCCCTTCATGATTCGGACCGCATGATTCGTCAATCTGCGGTTGGCTCCAAGCAATCGTTCACCGTAGTCGTCGCCGTTGTCGTCAATCGCTTGCGCAGGGAGTTGCCCCTGCTTTGCGCCTTGAGAGCACGCCTCACGGATGGCAAGGCCGTCCCACGGATGGGGGAGTCCCCTGTCGGCACAACGGTCTGCCGCTTGCGCCGCTTGTGCGCCGCCTGATCCGCAGCGGGGCGGGTCTTACGCGTCGCCGGCTGCGCGCAGGCAGCCGCGGTAGTGACCGCGCAGGTAGCGGCAGACGACGCGCAGCACACGCAGGCCGTACGGAATCGAGCGCACGTGCGACACCTCGTCGGCATAGCGCGTCGGGATGGCCACTTCGCGGATGCGGTAACCGCCAGTGCGGGCGGCCGCGATCATCTCCAGGTCGAAGTCGAACGAGTCGCTCAGCGTGCGGTAGTCCACGGCCTCCAGCAGGACGCGGGAGTAGACCATGAACCCGCTGTGGTATTCAGCCAGCGACAAGCCGAAGGCGGCGTTCTCGATGCGCGTCAGGGTGCGGTTGGCCACGTATTTGTAGCGCGGCATGCCGCCAGCCAGGGCCGTGCCGCCCAGCAGGCGCGAACCCTGCACGAGCTCCGCCGTGCCGTCATCGAGGGGCTCCAGCAGGGCCGGGATACGCTCGGGCGCGTACTGGCCGTCGGCGTGTAGCACAATCACGGCGTCCGCGTCTTCGCGGCGCGCCGCGTCCAGCAGCGTCTTCTGGGCCGCACCGTAGCCGCGGTTGCGAGGATGACGCAATCGTATCAGGCCGGGCCACTCGCCAGCCAGGCGGTCCAGCGCCTCGTCGGTGTCATCGGTGCTGCCGTCGTTGACCACCACACTGCGACGCACGCGTTGCAGCACCTCGGCGGGAATGCGCCGGAAGACGCTCTCGATCGTGGCACCGGCATTATAGGCCGGCATGGCAATGACGGGGTGGCGCAACATGTTACAGCACCTCAACCGACACGGCTCGCGAGGACGCTCGCCCTCCCGTAAGCAACGCGGCGTTGCGCAGAAACCGGGGGTGCGACGCCCGCCAGCCGGCGGCTCAACGCCTCTTGGCCGCGGACCGCCGCACGGCCTGTACGTAATACTCCATGACCGGTTCGAGCGTCGCCTGCAGGTCGCAGCGGGGTTCCCAGCCCAGCAGGCGGCGGGCCTTGGCGATGTCCGGAATGCGACGGTCGGAGTCGTCGTAGCCCGGGCCGTAAAAATCCTCGCCGCGCACGCTCACGATCGCGGAGAGCGGTACGCCCGGTAGGGCGAAACGCGCCGCGTAGATCGCGCGCATACGTTCGGCCAGTTCGCGGATCGACAGCTCGTTTCCGGGCGTGCCGACGTTGAAGATCTGGCGATCGCACACTTCGGGCCGGGCCACAACGCGCGCGATGCAGTCAACCGCATCACCGATCGCGGTGTAGCAGCGGCGCTGGGCTCCGCCGTCGACCAACTGCATGGGTTGCCCGGTCAGCAGAGCGTCCATAAAGAACGAGAACACACGCGGCATGCCGGCCTGTTCGGAGGGCAGGTAGTCGATGCGCGGGCCGATGAAGTTGAAGGGGCGGATAATCGTGTAGTGCAGGCGGTCCTCGAGCCCGTAGGCGTGCAGCACGCGCTCAAGCAACTGCTTGGCCGAGGCATAGATCCAGCGGTGCTTGGCCACGGGCCCCATGATGCAGCAGCTCGTGTCCTCCTCGAAAGTGGCGTGGCGGGGGTCTTCGCGGTCAATGAGGCCGTCGCCGACGACTGCCGCCACGGTCTTGCCGTAGACCTCGCAGGAGGAGAACTGAACCAGCCGTCGTTCGAGGCGGACGCAGGTCTCGGCGATGCGCAGGTTCTCGGTGAAGTTGAGCCGGAAGACTTCCAGCGGCATCTTCACGTAGAGACCGGGATTGGCGTAGGCGATCAGGTCGATAACCAGGTCGCACGCCCGCACGGCCACATCGAGATCGTAGTCGCGGTCGCGGATGTTGGTCCGCACAAAGGTGAACCGCGGATGGCCCAGACTCTCGGCCAGCTTGTCGTCGTGCAAATCGACCCCGACCACGCTGTGGCCGTCGTGCAGCAGGCGTTCGGTCAGGTGCGACCCGATGAACCCTCCCGCGCCCAAACTGAGAATCCTCACGCCCTGCCCCCTCATCCCAGGCGGTGCCGCGAATGGCAAGTGCCGCGCCTTCGGTACAAGACTCTACCAGAAGCCGCGGGCACATGCCAAGCCGCGCGGCGGCTCCTCAAACCGCGAAAGCTGGAATCGTGGACGGCCGTGCGCTGAATCCTGCATCCCAACGTTCCTGCATTCCCGTATTCCATCTCCCGCAGTTCAGGGCGGAGGCCTCATTCGGGTTGCCGGTGCCACCCGGCGAGAAACAGGCCGTTCCAGATCAAGGCCGGCGCGTTGGTCGGCACGCCGGGCGTGAAGACGAACGACGTGTAGTAACCGTACTCGCTACGCAGCCAGGGACGCCAGCGACCGAGGCTGCGGACCAGGACCGTCTCCTGCTCGTCCGCCAGGGCGGTGGGCACGACCACGGCGTTGCCGACCGCCGGTGTCAGACTCCGCCAACGCGGCGGCGTATCGGCGCCGGCGTGCCATTCGTGACCGGTGTAGCGCGTGAAGGCCGGCAGGGGCGCTGCCGTACCGCCCGATCCGCGGTGCGCGATCAGTTGGGCGCTCAACCAACGGTCGCAGGCCGTAAAGCGCACGCCCGCTTCGCGTAGACCCGCCTGCAGGGCCGGTCGTTCAGCGGCCGGATCGCCGGCCTCGGCCCCGACAGCGCGTTCGAAGACGATCAGTTCGGACGCGAGCCATTCACGCGCATGGGTCAGCCCGGGTGGCCGCGCGCCCGTGAAGCGCAGATAGCGGGCCTGGGTGGCCGGAAAACGACACTGGATGCGGCCATAGTCCCCGCCGAGGTAGACCCCGGACCCGGCCAGGTACGCGACCGGCAGACCGGTGGTGGCCGCCACCGCCTGGGTGAAGTTGGTTCCATCGGACGAGAGTTCGATCGTGTAATGCTCCGGCAAATCGGTTCCCGGAACCAGAGTCGGCAAGAGGTCGAACCCGCACAACGGCCGGAGGCGGCCGAGGTCGGTCACGAACCAGCCGGGCGCGTTGGTGCCGCCCAACACGGCCGTGGCTTGGTCACGGTCCGTGAGGTTCGCGGGACGTCCCCGCACCCCCTCGCCGAGGCGGACCGAGCAGTGTGCAGCCGGAACCGCCTGCACGGCCTCCAACTTCCAGGTGAAGCGGCGCAGCAGGGTCACCCCCCCGACCCGCTGAGTCTCGCAATTCACGCCCAGCGCCGCCAGTGAAGCCTGGGCACCGGGCAGCACTTCGTCCGCGCAGACATACACCGGGTGCGGTTCGAGTTCCGCCGCCTGGGCTGCAGGCGCATAGCGCTCGGGACCGGCCGCGACGAAGTGCAGCCGGTCGCGCGCCAGGAACGTCAGCACATTGCCATCGACCTGGAAGAAGTAGCCGCCCAGCATCTGGAAGTGGCGCGTCGGCAGGGCGGCCGCGGCCTGCAGAAGCGCCCGTCCATGGGCCCGGCGCGCATCGCGTTCTGGCCGAGCGGCCCGCACCAGCGCAACGGAGCCGATGAGGTTGCACAGCAGCCAGATCGCCATGCCGGCGGCGGCAGCCAGTCGCACGCGACGCGCCGGTCGCGCCCACGGGAGCACCAGCGACCAAGCCACCAGCGAGGTCCAGAGCGGCAGCACATAGCGCGGGGTTGCAACCTGCGCCATGTGGTGCGGCAGGTAGCAGACCAGGAACGTCACCATCAGGAGCAGCAGCAGACCGGCCGAATAGCGCGCTTCGGCGCACCGGGCACGCCGGACGCTGATCGCGCCCAGCAGCGCACCCGCCAGCACCGCCAGTGCTCCGCTCCACCGCACCGCGGGCGAGACAAACGGCGGCCACTGATAGATGAGCGGAAGGGCGTCGTGCATTAGCACGCGCAGGTTCGAGGAGATCAAAGACCACGTGGGCGTCCATCGCACGGTCGAGCTGCCGCTCGTGAGTGCGGCCTGGCGCAGGCTGGGGCTTGCAGCCAGAAGACACAGCAGGCCCGCACCCACGAAGGGCGCCAGGTCCGCCGGACGGAAGCCGCGGCGCGCGAGGAGGCGGACCACCGGAATGGCGGCGGCCACCAGGTAAGGCAAGGCCAGCGCGTTGGTCCAGAAGGATAAGCCGGCGGCCAAACCCAGGAGTCCGGCGCGCCAGAACAGGGGCCAGCCACGAAGGTCGTAGCGGTCCAGGCTGACCGCCGCCCACAGCGTGAGCGTCACCAGAAACAGGAAGGCGCCGTACGAGCAGTCCGGGGTCAGCGTGTACCACGCCGTGATCCAGTCGGGCAGGGCGAAACAGAGCGCGGCCGCCACCCCGGCGCGCGGTCCCGCCAGGGCACGGAAGAGCAGAAAAGACATCCAGACCCAGGCGCCAGCCAGCAGCACGACCGGTGCGACCATCGCCGCCGACGAGATTCCGAAAAGGCGGAAACTGAGCGCGATGAGGTAGGCCAGCGGCGCGCCCGAGTAGTAGAAGCCGTAGAGGAAGAGCGGGCGATCGCCTTCCAGAATGTGCAGGCCCATGAGACCAAGCGTGGCGGAATCGGGCGGCAGGGCAAAGACGCCGGCGGCCATCCAGGCGCGGTGAAGGATGGTCAGCAACGCCAGGCCAAGCGCGACCTGCGTCGGCCCGAATCGCGCGAAGGGGCCGGCTTGCCGCGGCGCCGCCGGGTGGCCAACGGTGCCGGGCGATCGCGCGTCGGGGCGGTCCGGCTGGTCCCGCTCGAGCGGCTGGCAGACCGAACTGGAAGGCGCGTGTGTCATGCTGATCTCGTCCATAGCTTGAAGTTGTTGTCCGCAGATATCGAGGTCCGTTCCCGCCCTTCATGATTCGGACCTTATGATTCGTCAATCTGCGGTTCAGGTGTTCCAACGGCGAACGAAAGTTACCCGCCTCGTGTGTTCGCGGCGCAGCCGCGCGGCCGGCGCGCATCGCGAATCCCCGGGCCGGGACGCACGACATCACGCCTTTGGCACGTCCTCGAGGTGAACCCCGTCGGCCCGCAGGACCTCCTGCAGGCGCTCCAGGGGCACGTCGCGCAGCTCGCGGTTAGTGGCCAGCGCCAGCGCGGCACAGGTGCCCACGCCCTGCCCCATCACCATGCAGTGGGTCTGCACGCGCACGGACGAGTGGGCCTCGTGCGTGGAGGACGCGCAGCGGCCCACCACCGCCAGGTTGGGGATCTGCGCATTCAGGCACATGCCCAGCGGTATGTGGTAACTCGTGCCGGCCGCCAGCATGTCGTGGCCGCCGCGGTCGGTATAGGTCGTGTAGCCGCTGCCCTTGGGGTCGTGGATATCCACCATCCAAACGCCATGGCCGATCGCATCGCGATGCTTGATGGCCTTCAGGACCATCTCGCGGTCGAGGGTCGCCAGCCCCCGGATACGGCGCGACTCACGCACACCCAGGGCAAATCCGGTCTTGTCGATCTGCGCGCGCTCGAAGCCGGGAACCTCGCGACGCCAGAGATGCAGGTAGCTGACGAGCGTTTCGCGCGCCCGGGCCGTGAGGCGCGAGAGTTCAGCCTCATCCAGCGGATTGCCGGCCACAGGCAGCATGTTCCAGAGCGTACCGTCGCGCGCACCGCCGCCCAGGTAGTGGCGCGTGTTACCCTCGTTGAAGGGCGGGAATGCGCCGCGGTCGCGCAGTTCGCGCATTCGGCCGATCACCTGGGCCATCGTCGCGGCCCGTTCAGCCTGAGCCGCGGGATCGATTCCGCGCAGCGCAAAGATCATCGTCATGCCCTGCACCAGGCCGTCGGAGGCACGACCATAGTCAAAGGGCACACCAGCCTTGGCGGCGAGATCGCCGTCGCCGGTGGCGTCCACGAAGATGCGGCCCTGCACGGCGCGCCGGCCGATCTTGGTGTCCACCAACACCGCCGTGAGCCGATCCGCCGTCCGGCAGGGCTCGCCCGCCACGCTGTAGCAGAGGGTGCGCACGCCGGCCTCGTCCAGCATCCGCTGCCAGACGATGCGCATGCCTTCGGGATCGAACCAGTGGGTCTCGTGCGCCCGGGGATACTGGCCATCGCGGACGATCCAGTCCTCGGCGGCTGCGCGGTGCGCCGACTCCTCGACCAGGCCGTTGATCACGACCTTTTCGCGGTCGCTGCGGTGCCAGCCGTTGACCAGCGCGTTGGTGGCCATGCCGCCGACGCTTGGCCAGCGTTCGAGCAGCACGACGCGCGCGCCGTGCCGGGCGGCCGCCACGGCGGCCGTGACGCCGGCGCACCCGCCGCCGCAGACGACCACGTCCGCCTCGGCCATCACCGGCACACGTTGCTCGGGAACCAGAATTTCCATGTCATCGCTCCAGAGGCGGCGGGCCGACGGCAAATCAGTCTTAACCGTTCTTTCTACTCGTCGGGACGCACGTCGGGCCGACGTGCGCCACAGGGCGAACAATCCCGATCGAAAAGGGGCTAGTCCGCCGCGCCGATCACGCGCACCGCGTCGTAGACCCCGACCGTGCGTTGTCCCGGCCGGACCGTCAGGTAGTCCTCCACCGGCCAGGGACCGTCGATCAGGCCGGCGATGAGCCGCAGGCTGCCCGTCAGTTCGACGTAGGCCAGACCGCCCGCCTCGGTGCGCTGGCGGAAGCGCGCGGCAATCCCGGCGGCATCGGCCTCGGGCACCCGGATGTAGACGGCCTCGTGCTCGTCGGGCCGCGGCGGGTGCAACTCGTCCCAAATGAAGCGGGCATTCTCCTCGCCGTACTGTTCGACATACTGACGGTAAGTGGCCCCGGCCGTGGCGTCCCATTCGCCGGGCCGGCGCATGGTCTGGTCGTTACCCCGCTCGAAATAGCCGGAGCAGCCGAAGGGCCGGCTCGGGTTGTCGCCGAAGTGGCGGCCGAATTCCGCCCGGCTGCCCAGCAGCAGCGTGGCGCAGTCGTGGGCACGGGGCACGATCAGCGGCAGGCCGCGCGCGACGAGGTCGACCGTGGCGTTGCCGCACAGGCCGAACAGCAGCAGGATCGCGTCGTAAGTCCGGCGCGGGTTGGCGCCGGCCTCGTCGATGTGCCGCTGGAGCAGTTCGCGCAGGGCCGAGGGCTGCTCGTGCTCGCCCAGTTCGATGAAGGTCACGTCCACCACATTGGGCGTGCGCACCAGGCAGGCGCAGACTTCGCGCTGAAAGACGTTGCAGGCCAGCAGTTTCAGGTTCATGGATTGCTCCAGTGGCTCACAGGCCTTCCAGGGCCGCCGCGTAGCCGCGCACGTCGAGCGGATCGTCCTGCGGCACGACCACCGACAGCGTCAGGCGCCGCGAATCGAAGATCTCCCGGGCCTCGCGCTGCACGTCCGCGATCGTGACGGCCGCAAGGCGCTCGAGGATCTCCTCGGGGCGCACGTACTGACCATATTGCGCGAGCGTCTCGCCGATCCAGTTCATCTGACTGCCGGCGCCTTCAAGTCCAAGCCGGAACTGGCCGATCAGGTAGTCCCGGGTGCGGCGCCACTCGCCCGGCGCGATCGGCTCGTCGCGCATGCGGCGCACTTCGCGGGCAATCAAGCGCAAGGCCTGCACGGCGCGCACGCGGTCCAGCCCGGCCGCGATCGTGACGGCGCCGGTCTCGTCGAAGAGCTGGTAACTCGACTGCACGGAATAGGCCAGCCCGTGGCGTTCGCGCACGATCTGGAAGAGGCGCGAGCTCATGTTCTCGCCCAGCACGCCGTTGAGCACCCGCAGGGTGAAGCGACGGTCGTCATGGCGCCCGAAGGTTCGGAACCCGAGCACGGCGTGCACCTGTTCGATCTCGCGCCGCAGCAGCCGGGAGGGCTCCTGCGCCACCTTCGCATCCACCGGCGCGAACCGTCCGGCGCGGCCGGCGGGCTGGCCGCCCACGGCGCGTTCGACCAGCTTCACGCACGCGGCGTGGTCGAGCCGGCCGGAAAAGGCGAAAATCGTGTTGCGGGGCGTATAGTGGGCGCGGCGGAAGCCCTCCAGGTCGTCGCGCGTCAGGGCTGCCAGCGAACGGTCGTTGCCCACCAGGGGCTGCCCCAGGGCATGCCGCGACCAGAGCGCTTCCATGAGCTGCTCGTGCGCCATGTGCTGGGGCTGGTCGCGGTACATGCGCATCTCTTCGACGATCACGGTGCGTTCGCGTTCGACATCGGCGGGCGTGACGCGCGGCTCGGAGTACATGTCGACCAGCACGTCGAACCCCTGGGCCAGGTACTCGTACGGCAACCGCGCGTAGAAGCAGGTCAGATCCTCCTGCGTGAAGGCATTCAGATAGCCGCCGCGCCCCTCGATGGCCTGCGAGATGGCGCGCGCCGAGCGCCGGCGGGTGCCTTTGAAGAGCATGTGCTCGATGAAGTGGCTGGCGCCGGCCAGGCGGGCGCGCTCGTAGCGGCCGCCCACGCGCACCCAGATGCCGATCGCCACGCTCTCGGCATTGGGCAGCCCGGCCGTGATCACCGTTGCGCCGTTCGTCAGCTGAGTCTGTTCAACTTGGTCCAACATAATGCGTTCCCTGGCGAAACACGCGGCGGGAGAACGTGCGAGTTCCGCGCTCTGCGTCCCGGCTGGATAACGGTACTCGACTCGCAGGTGTCTCGCTAGCCATGAATGATGACATGCTCACGCCTGCGCCGTAAAGTGTATTGACGGCGCCCGGATCGATCGCCTCCCCATGGCGGACAGTCTGATCCTGTCGACCGCGTGGTCGGAACAGGCCATGCGCTGGACACAGGACAAACACGTCGCAGGCCTGCCCGGCGTCGAGTACAGAACAGCCGGAATCAAAGCGTCCAGCCGCGGGCGGTCCCGTAGGTCCCGCCCTACTTGACCTCGCACCCGCAGGCCGGTGGGATGTGCCGCCCCGCGGCGGCGAGCAGGTCGGCCATCGTGGTCCGGCCGTCGTAGAGGGCCTTGCCCACAATGGCGCCGTAGAGATGCGGGTGTCCGAGCGCTACCAGGTCGCGCACGTGTTCGGCGGAACTCACGCCGCCGGAGGCGATGACGCGACAGGTAACGGTGCGGCAGAGTTGATCGAGCGCCGCGAGGTTCGGCCCGCCGAGCATGCCGTCGGTGGCGGTGTCGGTATAGATGATTGTCTCCACGCCGGCCGCGGCCACGCGTTGCGCCAGGTCGGTGGCGCGGATTGCCGTGGTCTCCACCCACCCCTTGACCTGCACGAAACCGTCGCGCGCGTCGAGCCCCACGGCAATGGCCGCGCCGTGGCGCGCCACCAGACGGGCCAGGGCCGCCTCATCTGCGAGGGCGCGCGTGCCCAGAATGGCCCGCGCCGCGCCGGTCGCCAGCACCTGAGCCACGTCGGCATCGGTGCGCAGGCCGCCGCCGACGTGCACGGGGATGCGGATCGCGCGCACGATCTGCGCGATGACTTCGGCGTGGCGCGGCGCGCCGGCAAAGGCGCCGTCCAGATCGACGACGTGCAGCGCCGCGGCGCCGGCGGCCTGCCACTGGCAGGCCATGGCCACCGGGTCGTCCGAGTAGACCGTAGCCGCCTCGGCGCGGCCCTGCTGCAGCCGCACGCAGCGGCCGCCCTGCAGATCAATCGCCGGAAAAATGATCATCTACAGCGTTCCCTTGCTCGACGGGATACCTGTTTCGCGCGGGTCGGGCTCGATGGCCAGGCGCAGGGCGCGGGCGAATCCCTTGAAAACCGACTCATAGGCGTGATGCACCTCGTCGCCGTAGAGGTGCTGGATGTGCAGGTTCAGGCGGGCCTGCACCGTCAGAGCGCGGAAGAACTCCTCGATCAGCTTGACGTCGAAGTCGCGGATCTTCTGTTTGCGGCAGGCAATGTGGTACACCAGAAAGGGTCGGCCGCCGAGGTCCACGGCCACCTGGCTGAGGGACTCGTCCATGGGCAGCAGGCTCCAGCCGTACCGCCGGATGCCGCGGCGTTCGCCCAAGGCGCGGTCGAGGCAGGTGCCCAGCACCAGACCGACATCCTCGACGGTGTGGTGGTAGTCGACGGCCAGGTCGCCGGTGGCCTTGATCTGCAGGTCCACCAGCGCGTGCCGGGCCAGCAGTTCGAGCATGTGGTTCATGAAGGGCATGCCGGTCTCAATTGCGCAGGCGCCGGTGCCGTCGAGGTTGAGGCTCACGGCAATGTCGGTCTCGCGGGTCGTACGGTGCCAGTCAGCTTGTCGGTTCATGCGGCTCCCACGGGTTATCGGGCTGGGCGGCGGAAGGTCTCCGGGACGGACCGGTCAGGTGCAACCGAGCACGCGCAGCAGCGCGTCGATCTCGGCGTCCGTGCCGACGGTGATGCGCAGGAAGGCGCCGGTGCGCGGTCCGGGGAAGTAGCGCACCAGGATGCGTTCGGCGCGCAGCTGTTCGAAGCGACCGCGGGCGTCGGAATCGGGCGGCCGGGCAAAGACGAAGTTGGCGTCCGAGTCGATCACCTGCCACGCCTGCCGGCGGAGTGCGGCCGTCAGGCGGGCGCGGGTCCGCACGATACGCGCCACGCTGGCCAGCATGTGGTCGCGGTCGTTGAGCGCCGCCAGCGCCAGGGCCTGGCACAGGCCGTCGACATTGTAGGAGTCCTTGATCTTGTAGAGCGCGGCGATCAGTTCGGCGGGACCGGCGACGTAGCCGAAGCGCAGGCCGGCGAGCGCGTAGGACTTGGAGAGCGTGCGCATCACCAGTGTATTACGGTTGTCGGGGGCGGTCGCCAGGGCCATGCAGTTATCGTGCGCGAAGTCGACGTAGGCCTCGTCGATCATCACCACGCCCTCGAAGGCGGCGCAGAAGCCGGCCACGACGCGCGGGTCGTAGAGCACGCCGGTGGGGGCATTGGGGGTGGTCATCAGGAAGAGCGAGGCCTGGTAGCCGGCCGGCATCTGCCAGGCGAAGTCGGGCCCCAGGTCGACCGGGCGACGCGCCGCGTCGCGGATGTCGGCCAGCACGGGGTAGAGCGAGTAGGATGGCTCGAAGTATCCGACCGAACCCGTCGGTTCCACGAAAGCCCGCGTGGCCAGAGCCAGGATCTCATCCGAACCGTTGCCGGCAAAGACCTGGTCGATGGCGCAGCCGTGCATTTCGGCGATCCGGGTGCGCAGCGCGCGGCAGAGGGGATCCGGGTAGAGCCGCAGCCGTTCGAAGGGAAACGCGGCCAGGGCCTCGGCCACGCGCGGTGATGGCGCGTAGGGGTTCTCGTTGGTGTTGAGCTTGATCAGTCCGGGCACCTGGGGCTGCTCACCGGGGGTGTAGGCCTGCAGGGCGCGAACATTGTTGGCGATGCGTGACATGCGGCGGGGTTCCTCAGGAAGAGAGCAGACGGACTGGGCGGGTCATTCGGGACAACGCAGGGCCGCGGCCCGCGCATGGCCATCGAGCCCCTCGACGCTGCCGAAGGCCTGGATCGTGGGCAGGGCTTCCACCAGGTCCTGGCGCGTGAACTCGATCACGCTGCTGCGGCGCCGGAAGTCCTCCACGGTGAGGCCCGAGAACATCCGGGCCGCACCGCCGGTCGGCAGCACGTGGCTGGGGCCGGCCACAAAATCGCCAGCCGACTCGGGCGTCCAGTGGCCCAGGAAGATGGCCCCGGCGGCGCGCACTTTCGAAAGCAGCGCCTTAGGACGGGCCACCGCCAGTTCGAGATGCTCGGGCGCGAAACGGTTGATCAACTCGAGGCCCTGGACCAGGTCGGGGACGACCACCAGCAGCAGGCCCTGTGGCAGCATGTGGCGGATCTGCTCGCCGCGGCTGAGATGGGGGATCTGCCATTCGAGTTCGTCGCAGACCGCCTGGGCCAGGTCGGCGGAGTCGGTCACCAGCAGGGCTTTTTCATGACCGGTACCGTGCTCGGCCTGCGACAGCAGGTCGGCGGCGACCCAGTTCGGCCGGGCCGTGCGGTCGGCGAGAATCGCGATCTCGCTGGGACCGGCCACCAGGTCGAGTGCGACCTGTCCATAGACCTGTCGCTTGGCGGCCGTGACGTAGGCGCCGCCCGGCCCGACGATCTTCTGCACGGGCGGCACCGACCGGGTGCCCCACGCCAGCATGCCGATGGCCTGAATGCCGCCGATGCGATAGATCTCGGTGGCACCGGCATACTGCAGGGCGTGTAGCAGCACGGGGTTGACGCGCTTGTCCTTGGCGCAGGGGGTGCAGGCCACGATCTCGCGCACGCCCGCCACCCGCGCCAGCGTGACGGTCATCAGGGCCGTGGAAGCCAGCGGCGCCATGCCGCCGGGTATGTAGGCACCGACACGGTCCAGCGGCACGAACTGCTCGCCGAGCATCCCGCCGCCCGCCGTCGGGATGGTCCAGTCACGCCGCAGGCCGGCCTTGGCGAAGCGCACGATGCGCCGGTGCGCCTCGCGCACCGCCCGCCGGACAGCCGGCGTGATCTCGGCCTCGGCGGTCTTGATCTGTGTCTCGCTCACGCGCAACTCGGCGGCCGTCAGCGTGACGCCATCGAACCGGGCGGTGGCGGCCAGCACGGCGGCATCGCCGCGCGTGCGCACGTCGGCCAGGATCTCGGCCGCCGCGCTCTCGGCCCCGGCATCGAAGGCCGGCCGCTGCAGGAACGCGTCCACGGCCGGGACGCGGCGCTGGGTCGACCAGGTGACAATGCGGGCGGGCATGGCTTTTACCTCGGGAGTCATGGGGCCATCAGTGTCACCGGCCGCGCGGCGGCTGTCAACAGCCAAGGTACACGATTCCGATTCCTCGCCAGGGATGAAGGACCGCAATTCCGAGCGTGCACCAGGCCCCTCCGACCGGCTAACATAGAGAATATGTTTCGTCTTGACCTGCTTCTCACCGCACTAGTTGCCAGCAGCGGCGCCGCGACCCTGATCTACGAGGCCGTCGTGCTGCGTTGCCTGCGCCTGGAACTGGGCGCCGCGCAGCCGGCCGGCGTTGCCATACTGGCACTCTTCCTGGCCACGCTCGCGCTGGGCGGCATCTGGGGCGGGCGGCTGGCCGGCCGCAGCCTTGGCCCGCTGCGTCTATTCGGCTGGGCGCAGGTGGCCTCGGCCACCGGGTTCGCCCTGTTGCCGGTGCTGCTGCGGGCTTTGCGACCGTTGATTCGCGCGCTGGACAGTGGCGCCGGCGACACCGATCCGGTGCTGACGCTGGCGCGCCTGGGTGTGGCTGCGAGTGTGCTGCTGGTTCCCGGTCTGCTGCTGGGAGCGTCGCTGCCGCTGGCAGTGCGCGCGGCAGACCGCTGCCCGTCCGGACACGGCGGGTTTACGCTCGCCGGACCGGCGCGGGCCGGGCTGCTCGCCGCGTGGTACACGCTGGGCGGAGCCGTCGGGTGCCTGCTGTGCCTCTTCACGCTGTTGCCGCGGCTGGGCTCCGACGGGGCGCTGCGGGTGGCCTGCCTGCTGGGCGCCCTGGCTGGCGGCGCCGCCATTGTCGCGGCGCGGGCGCAACCGCCGCCGGTCGCAGGCGAGGCGCAACCGGCCACGGCCGTCTATGCCGACCGGCAGAATCGGTGGCGGGCGCATGGACTGCTACTGCTCTACGGCGGCGTCGCCGGGTTGACGCTTGGCGGCGGACTGCTCTGGACCCGCATCCTGACCGTCTGGATGGGCTCATCCATCTACATCGCTGGGCTCGTGGCCAGCGTGTTCCTCTTCGGCCTGGCCCTCGGCGGCGCCTGGGCCAGTCGGCTGGCGCGCCGTTCCGTGGCGCCGGCTGCGGCGACCGGCGTGGTTGTCACGCTGGCGGGCCTGCTGTTGCTGCTGGCGCTCCGCGGACTCCCGGTCGCCGTCGCGGGCAGCCTGCACCTGTCACGCGTCACGGCCGACGGGTTCAGCCGGCTGCTCGCGCTGCAGGGGCTGGCGATGGCCTCGCTGCTGTTGCCACCGGCGCTCCTTCTGGGCATGGCCTTTCCGCTCGTGCTGTCCGCCGCCACACGCGGCATCCGCGACTGGCAACCCGGGGCGCCCGTGCCTCCCGCGATCCTCGGCCGCCTGATGGCCTGCGGCGGATCCGGCGGCGCGCTCGGCGCCCTGGTGGCAATCGCCGTGATCGTGCCCCGCCTCGGAGTCGAGCGGGGGTTGCAGGCGGCGGCCATGCTGGCGGGACTGTTGGGCACCGCGCTGCTAATGGCCGACGCGGACTGGTTGCGCGGCCGGCGGTACGGACTGCGCGGCGGCGTGGCGGTGGTGCCCCTGCTGCTCGGCCTCGCTGCAGCAAGCGTCTGGCCGCGGCCGGCGGTTCCGTTGCTGGCTCAGGGCGTCTTTTCCCGCTGGGTCCGCGGCGGGAACATCCAACTCGACGGTGGAGGCCAGATCCTCACTCATCACGATGGCTGGTCGACCGCCGTCACCGTGCGTGCCCTGCCCGATGGCGAACGCATGATCGATCTGGACGGGAAGCCCGAGGTGGCATCGGTTGGCGACCTCCCCAATCTGTTGCTGGCTGCCCACCTGCCGTTGCTGCTGCACGCCAACCCGCACCGTGTGGCGGTGGTCGGCCTGGGGAGCGGCGCGACGGCCGGCAGCGCAGCCTGCCACCCGGTCGACCAGGTCGACTGCGCCGAGTTCGAGCCCGCCCTGGTGCCAGCCGCGCGGCTGCTCTCCGAAAGCAACCAAGGGGCGCTGGACAACTCGCGCATCCGCGTGCGGCGCGTCGACGGCCGCCGGTTTCTGAGCGCTAACACGGGCCGCTACGATGTCGTCATCTCCCAGCCGTCCAACCCGTGGGTGTCCGGCATGGCCGACCGCTTCACGCGCGAGTTCTTCGCGCTGTGCCGCGACGCGCTGGCACCGGGTGGCCGAACGTGCGTCTGGATCGAGGGCTACGCCCTCTCAACCTCGGACTTCCGCCGCATCGTCGCCACCTTCCAATCAGTCTTCCCCCATGCACAGATGTGGTGTGGCCAACCCTGCGAGTACCTGCTGGTCGGCGCACGGGATCCGCTCAAGGCGCCGGCGGACCGGCTGCAGGAACGCTTCGAACGCGCGCCGGTCTTCCGTGATCTGGCGCGGATCGGAGTTCGCGCGCTGCCGGACCTGCTGGCGAACTTCGTGATGGACACCGCGGCCCTGCAGGCATTCGCCGCGGGCGCGCGCCCGCTGACCGACGGAGGCCGCTCGCTGGCGCACTCGGCGCCCCAAGCCATGCTCGATCCCGGCAGTGCCTCGGTGGTGATGGCCCAGGTGGAGTCTGGCCGCAGCCGTATGCCCGACTGGCTGCTGCCGGGCCAGCTCGACGTCGACGTCTACCTCGCGCTGACCGATCGCGTCGAGACCAACCTGGCTGCGCGCGCCGCCGCCACGGAGGCCCGCTTTCTGGCCTACCGCGATGGCCGCGACGTGGGCCTGGCGCGGGCGCGCCACGCCGCGCAACTCAACCCGCGCGATGCCTTCATCCTGCGCATGGCCAAAGACATCGCCAACGAGGGCGGTTGGGCCATGGCCCGCGGCGATCCCCGGATCGCGGCCATGCGTTTCATCGAACTGCTGGGCATCCAGCCCGATTCGGTCGCCGGACATCTCGGCGCCGGCGCGGCCGACAGCCGCCTGGGCCGCAAGGAGTCTGCTTACTGGCATTTCGTGCGGGCCGTGGCCGCCGACCCCACGCGCATCGACAGCCGGATGGCGCTGGCCGGCGCAGCCTGGGAGAACGACGACGCGGCCGAGTGTGTGCGCCAGTACCGTCTGGTCCTGGCCCAGGAGCCCAACAACGTGGGGGCGCTCCACAACCTGGCCGTCGTGTTGAGCCACGCCGCCCCACCCCTGCGCAACCTGGCGGAATCGGTGCAACTGGCCGAGCAGGCCTGCGTGGTCACCCGCTGGCAAAACCGCCGCATGACCCAGTCGCTGCGCGACATCTACGTGCGGGCCGGGCGCTCGATCGATGCCCTCCGGCTCAAACAGCAGATCGAGAAGGGCAGCCCGTCGCCGTCCCCGGCGCCCGGGCCGGCCCCGAAGCCTTGACCGGGCGCGGCACCAGCCGCCATACTTGGCACGGGTTCCGGGCGGTCGGTTGGCTGGGCCACCTGCGCGACCGGGTCGGGCGAACGGGGCCGTTTTGGCCGGGGCGCGGCGCCCGCTGGCCGGATGTGACTTGGAGGATGCGCGTGAAGGTGCTGATCGGATATCCGCCGCTGCCATCGGACAAGGGCGTGCCGCTGCTTTCGCAGAACCGCCAGTTCCAGTGGTTCAACAAACCGACGTTCATCTACCCGGTCGTGCCGGCCTGCGCCGCCACCCTGGCTCAGGCCGAGGGGCACGCGGTTTGCTGGCTGGACGGCATCGCCGAGGAGCTGACCCCCGAGGCGTTTGACGCACGGCTGGACGCCTTCGACCCCGATCTGGTGGTGTTCGAGACCAAGACGCCGGTCGTCAAACGCCACTGGGAGCTGCTGTGCCGCCTCAAAGCACGCCGGCCGGCCGTGCGCACCGTACTGGTGGGCGACCATGTGACGGCCCTGCCCGCCGAGAGCTTCGCGCAGTCGCCGGTGGACTTCGTGCTGACCGGCGGCGACTTCGACTTCCTGCTGTTGAGCCTGCTGCGTCACCTCGACCGCGGTGACGCGCTCGAGCCGGGCATCTGGTGGCGCGACGGCACAGAGGTGCGGAACAGCGGGCCCTTCGAACTCTGCCACGACCTGCGCAACCTGCCGCGCATCGACCGCGAACTCACCCGCTGGCAGCTCTACAGCATGCGCAACGGCAACTTCCGGAGCACCCCCGGCACCTATATCATGTCCGGCCGCGACTGCTGGCATGGCCGCTGCACCTTCTGCTCGTGGACCACCCTCTACCCGAACTACCGCACCCGCGATCCGATCGAGGTGGTCGACGAGATCGGCGACCTGATTACACACCAAGGTGTGCGTGAGATCATGGACGACACCGGCAGCTTCCCGGTGGGCGCGTGGCTGCGGACCTTCTGCGAGGAGATGATCCGCCGAGGCTACCACCAGCGGGTGCGCCTGGACTGCAACATGCGCTTCGGCGCCCTCGGCCTGGCAGAATACCGCCTGATGCGGCAGGCCGGCTTCCGCCTGGTGCTGTTCGGGCTCGAATCTGCCAATCAGGGCACGCTCGACCGGCTCGAGAAGGGCCTCACGGTCGCGCAGATCCGCGAAGGCGCGCGAGCCGCGTCGCAGGCCGGCCTGGACGTGCACGTCACGGTCATGTTCGGCTACCCGTGGGAGACAGCCGCGGAGATGGCCCAAACCGTCCGGCTGGCGCGCGACCTGTTGCGCAAGGGCCAGGCCTACACCCTGCAGGTCACCCGGGTCGTGCCCTACCCCGGCACGCCGTTCTTCCGCGAACTGGACCGCGACGGGCTGCTGCTGACCCGCAACTGGGACGACTACGACATGCGCACGCAGGTCGTGCGCACAGCGGTCGACGAGGCGCAGATCAAGGAGGCCGTGCGGTGCGTCTACCGCGCCTTCCTGCTTCCGGAAACCATCCTGCGGCGGCTGCTGACCACCCGCGATCCGCTGTCCGACCTGCGGTTCTACTGGCGCGGGTTCCACTCGCTGCTGGGTCACATCACCGATTTTTCCTGATGCCGGACGCCGCGCACGGGTGGGTACGCCGATAGTTCGATCCCCGCGCGCACCACGTCCTCGACCGTCGGCAGCCAGGCCGCTTCGACCGATGCGGCGCTGGGGATCGTGCAGTCCTTGCCGGTGAGGCGCACCACCGGCGCGCGCAGGTGCTCCCAGCAGCACGTCTGGATGGTTGCGCACAACTCGGCGGCAATACCGCCGAACGGGTACTCCTCGATCAGCACGATCGCGCGCCCCGTGCGGCCGCACGACGCCACCACGGTCTCCACGTCCAGCGGACGCAGGGACCGGAGATCCACGACTTCGAGATCGATGCCGTGTACCTCCAGGCGTGCCGCGGCCTCCATGGCCATAACCACGCCGTGCGCACAGGTCACCACCGTGACGTCGCGGCCGGACCGTTCGACCCGTGCCCGTCCAAGCTGGTCGTCGTCGGCCAACGGCACGTCGCGGGCGGTCCGCGCGTAGAGTAACTTGTGCTCCAGGAACAGGACCGGGTTGGGATCGGCGATGGCCGCCAGCAGCAGACTGTAGGCATCGGCCACGCGCGCCGGCGCCACGATCTTGAGGCCCGGGACATGGGCGAACCAGGCCGCCAGCGCCTGCGAATGGCTGGGACCATAGCCCCGCCCAGCCCCCATGGGGGTCCGCACGACCAGCGGCACCCGGTACTGCCCGTTGAACATGTAGTGGATCTTGGCGGCATGGTTGCAGAGGGCGTCCACAGTCAGCGACATGAAATCCATGAACATGATCTCGATGACCGGGCGCAAGCCCGTCATCGCCGCCCCGACCGCCATTCCCGTCACCGCCGCCTCGGAGATCGGCGTATCGCAAACCCGCCGCGGTCCGAACCGTTTCAGCAAGCCGCGCGTGACCCCGAAGGCCCCGCCATACTCGCCAATGTCCTCGCCCCAAAGCACGACCGACGGGTCCGCGGCCAGCGCGTCATGCAGCGCCAGGCGCAGCGCGTCGAGAAAGGTGAGTTCGGCTTCAATGCGCATAGACATGGTCACACAACGTTTCCGGCGCAGGCTCCGGACTGCCTGAAAGCAACTCGGCCAGTTCGTCGATTCCCGCCGACACCGCGCGGTCAATGCCCTGCAGGTCAGACTCCGCGACTCCCGCTTGCAGCAGGTGCTCGCGCCAGCGCTTGAGCGGACACTTCTCGCGCCACGCGGCCTCCTCCTCGCGCGTGCGGTAGGTGCGCGGATCGCTCTTGGAGTGACCCAACCAGCGGTAGGTGACGCACTCGAGGAACACGGGGCGCGATTGCTCGCGCACCGTCCGCACCGCATCGGCCATGACCCCCAGCAGGCTCGCCAGGTCATTGCCGTCGACCCGCTGCGCATCGATCCGGTACGACGCGGCCCGCTTCCAGAGCTCCGGTTCGGCCGAGGCACGCGCGACGGAGGTGGACATGCCGTATTGATTGTTTTCGCAGACCAGCAGCAACGGCAGGCTCCAGAGCGCTGCCAGGTTCAGGGTCTCGTGAAACACGCCTTCGTTGACGGCCCCGTCACCCAGCGTGACGGCCGCGATGCGCCCGTTCTCCAGGTGCTTGCAGGTCGCCGCCGCGCCGGCGGCCAGAGCGATGCCGCCGCCCGTGATACCGTTGGTGCCAAGGAAGTTGACCGGGGCCCAGGCCGCGTGCTGCGAGCCCCCGCGTCCGCCGCAGATGCCCTCGGCGCGGCCCATGATTTCAGCCAGCAGCGCGCGCACGGGGACGCCCTTGGCAATGGCCAGGCCATGCCCGCGATGCGTGCCCACCACATAGTCGTCGGGGCGCAAGGCGGCACACAGGGCCACGGGAATCGCCTCCTGCCCGACACACACGTGGCAGGTTCCCTTGATCAAGCCGCGACCGAACAGGAAGTCGACCTTCTTCTCGAAGACCCGGATGGTCGTCATGCTCCGGTACAGGTCGCAGCGGGTTTCGGTCGTCATGGTGGCTCTGCGTTCGCGGCTTCGTCAGTCCGTCGTCTCGAGATGTCCCACCACGGTGCCAGACGGAAATGCGCCGGTCGGACACACGATGTCCACCAGCACGCCCGCGCGCTCTGCCTCGACTTCGAAAACCGCCTTGGATGTTTCGAGCTCAAAGAGCGGCTCAAGGTCGGCCACGCGGTCTCCCGGCTGCTTGAACCAGCGCAGAATCCGCCCCTCCTTGATGTTGGCGCCCATCTGAGGCACGATGATGTCGATGCGCATGGGTATGTCAGCCGTCTTTCGGTTTCAGCCGTTTGATCACGCGCGCGGGGTTGCCGCTGGCCACGCAGAAATCCGGCACCGGGCCGTAGACCACGGATCCGCTGACAACGACAGCGCCCTGGCCGATGCACACACCGGGCAGGATGATGGCGTGCAGACCGATGAACGCCGACGCACCGATCGTCACCGGCGCAACCACGTCGGGCACCAGTTCGGCCGCCAGCAACCGTCCGGCCCGGCTGTGACAGTAGACGATGCTGCCCGGCGCCAGACGCGCATCGTCGCCGATTGTGATCAGCTCGGGATAGAGTCCGTCCAGGATGGCGCTGCGGTCGATAAAGACGTCGCGGCCGATGCGGACGCCCTGTAGCCGCCGGAAAAAGGGCGCAAAATTGGTCGGGAAATGCTCGGCACACACGGGCCAGAACCACGCCCGGAAAATGTAAAGATACAGGACCCGGCACCACCCGCTGAGCCCGTGCCAGTGGCGTGTTGCCATTGCGTCTCTGAGGGTTGCCACTAACATGTCCGTTGTTCCGTCGTACAGAACGCCTGCATTTTATCGAACGTGAACTCGGTCAGCAAGTGCCGAAACGCGCCTTCGATGTTCCGTGTCAGCGGCCAGTAGAGCGGGTGCGTCCAGGCGTAGCCGGGTGGCGGGAATGCGTGGCGCGGTCGTGGAACTACCTGCCAGTTGTGCAGAAAGATCACCGCCGGCGTGCCATGCCGGTTGAGGTGCCGAACCAACGGGCACACGGACGAACCGAGCATCCCGACGAAGTAACTCGCGCCGAACGGGAACTCGCCCGTCAGCAGGATGCGCTTCATGCTCAGATGCCGCGGCAACGCCATGCGGGCCTGGCCACCGGCCAGCATGACCGACGAGATGGGGACTTCTCGGACGCCGTGGTACGCGCCAGACAGCGCGTAGGGCCCATAGACGGAGGAGTCGAACGTGAAGCCGAAATCGGCCAGGACCTGGAATCCGCCGTCGGGCAGGTGGATCAATGGCGCGCGATACCCCCGGATGCCATAGCGTTCGACGAGCGGGGCGGCGCACGTCAGGTCCGCCCGCAGCGTCTGCAGGTCGTCGATCCGGTAATGCCGGTAGGCGTGCAGGCCCATCTCATGCCCGTCGGTCAGGATCATCTCCGCCAGTTCGGGATACCATTCCAGTTGCTCGCCGATCACGAAGAAGGTGATTTGGGCGCCGTGCTCGCGCAGAATCGAGAGCACGCGACGCGTGGAGTCGACCAGGTAGCCGTCGTCCGCGGCCTTGCGCTCGGTGCTGCTCAAGCCACGGTAGTAAGGCGTGTCCGCATAGGCCCACGTCTCGATATCGATCGACAGACAGTTCTTCATGCCACCCACCTCGGGACACCCGACGCCGCACGACGCATACCCATGGACGCGCATTAAGCACCTGGACGCGGCCTGCCGTCAAGCGCCGGTTGCGCTCCCTGTATTGCGAGAGTTGCCGCGTAGGCTGCCGCTGTTTCGTGCTCTCGGCCCTGCGCTGGCGGCTCGGCAGGAGCCTCGCCCTCCCGGCCCCCAGGTCAATGCAATGGTGTGGTCAGGGGCGGGAGGGCGAACGTCCTCGTGAGCCGTGATTGCATGGGCCTGCGCACGTCCAAGCGACAGGTTCAGCGGCAACTCTCGCAGTTTGAGGGCGCCCGCACGGTCACGCTGCAATTCTTATTCTGCTGCACGGCTGGCATCGGCGGCCTGCCGCCAGCAGATCTACATCAAGCAGTTGATCGAGGAGGCCCCTACTGCGCGTTGGATCAGCAATTCTAATTATGACCGCTTTCTGTAGTCGGGGTCGGAGTCGGTATCGGAGTCGGTATCGAATTCCCAAGGATTCTCAGCGACCCCGATACCGATAGCGACCCCGACCCCGACTGGGATCCGCCATAGCGAGAACTGCTGGCGTTGGAAAAAGTTCTATTTGCAATAAGTAACAGATATGCTATTGTTCAAATATTAACTTCGACGCCATAGTCAAGCTTGCAGGGGCGATGCCGTGTTTCGATCTGGCGCTGCTGGTCCAGGCTTTCGATGACCGTCGGGAGGCAATCCGGGTCCAGCTCTCGCGTTGGATGGCCCAGGGCAAGCTGATCGGGTTGCGGCGAGGGATCTACACGCTCTCCGAGACCTATCGGCGCGCGCCGCTGAATCCTGCCGTTCTGGCAAACTCGCTGTACCGGCCGTCCTACCTCAGCGGCCTGTGGGCGTTGGGTTACTTTGACCTGATCCCGGAACGGGTGGTTCGGTTCACCAGTGTGACGTCGCGTGTGCCGCGCCGGTTCGAGAACCCCCTCGGCGTTTTCGACTATCGCAACATCAAGCAGGATTCCTTCTTCGGATTTGAGTCCGCTGGTGTCGGTGACCAGAAGTTCCTGGTCGCGGAGCCGGAGAAGGCCTTGTTGGATCACTGGCATCTGACCGAGGGGGAGTGGATCCCGGAACGTCTGGACGAAATGCGTTACCAGAATCATGCCAAGATTGACGCAGAACGGCTCAGGCTCTACGCCCGACGGTTCCGCAGTCCCCGCCTCGCCCGGGCCGTTCAGCGTTGGCTTCAGTTGGCAGCCAGCACGGAGGAAGGCACGGTGACGCTATGAAAGAGGAAGCGCTGGCCTTGGTTCGCGGCGTGACGGATCCGGGACAAGCCCTGAACCGGCTCCGGGAATACCTTCAAGCCTTCGTGTTGCGGTCGTTTCACGAAAGCGAGGCGTTCCGGCCCCTGGCCTTTGTCGGGGGAACGGCGCTGCGCTTCTTGCACAACCTGCCGCGCTTTTCTGAGGATCTCGATTTCTCGCTGGTTACGTCCGCGGGCTACGCGGGTCAGGAGTGGATGGCCAAGGTGAAACGCGACCTCACGCTGGCCGGTTTCGAGGCCCAGGTGACCTGGAACGACCGCAGAGTGGTCCATACCGGCTGGGTGCGCCTGGCCAAGCTCCTGCATGATGCGGGCTTGTCGGCGCTGCCGGATGAGAAGCTCGCAATCAAGCTGGAGATCGACACGCGGCCGCCCGACGGGGCGCGCTGTGAACGCCGGGTCGTAACCCGGTATGTGACGTTTCTGCTCCAGCACTACGATCTGCCCTCGCTCCTGGCGGGCAAGCTCCATGCCGCGATCACCCGCAAGTACGCCAAGGGGCGGGACTGGTACGATCTGGTGTGGTATCTTTCGCAGCGTCCGCCGGTAACGCCGAACCTGCCCTTGCTGCAAAACGCGCTGGACCAGACGCAGGGTGCGGACCGCCACGCGCTGTCCTGGAAAGAGCAGGTGTGGGGACGGTTAGCCAGGTTGAATCTGCAAGCCGTTTGCGACGACGTCAGCCCCTTCCTGGAACGGCCGCAGGACGCGGCCCTGCTTACCCGTGAGAACTTGGAGGGACTGCTGGGGGGGCAGTGAACCGTGGTCGATTCTCTGTTTGCCTGTCCCCATTGTCCCATCCACCAGACCATCCCATCGCCTCATCGCCCATCCCTCCTGAGACAACAACCCTCGGACGCCCGGTCACACCATGTGACCCGATCGCCCGAGGCTACCCTCGTTGCGGGATGACAAGCAAGTTCCCATCGGCACTTATCGTGACAATATGACGTGCAATATGACGCCGTTCCATGCCGGTAAGTACCGTGAACTGAACTAAACAACGAGTTAACTCTCAAATAGGCCTTCGCGGCGGCTTGAAGTTATGGACGAGCTACAAAACTTGGGCTGCGGGCCATGCGTCAGCCCACGCCTCGCCGCAGGCCGGCCAGTTCGACAGGGGTGAGGTCGCGCCAGCCGCCCGGCCGCAGATCGCCGAGCGTCAGCGCGTCGATCGCGACGCGTTTCAGACGCACTACCTCCAGACCGGCTTGGCCGCACATGCGGCGGATCTGGTGATGCCGGCCCTCGGCCAGCGTCACCGCCAGGCGGTGGCGCCCCGCGCCGCGCTGCAGCACCGCCACCTCCGCCGGCTGGATGCGGTAGCCGTCCAGCACCAGCCGCGAGCGCAGCAACTCCAGCGCCGCCTCGGTCAGGTCTCCGCGCACGTCCACCTCGTAGCGCTTGCGGTGCCCGTGGCGCGGATGCGTCAGGCGTGCGATCAGCGGCCCGTCGTTCGACAGCAGCAGCAACCCCTCGCTGGCCTTGTCCAGTCGCCCCACTGGCACCAGCCGTTCGGGCAGATGCGCCACCAGGTCGCACACCGTCCGCCCCTGGCGTGCGTCAGCGCTACATACCAATCCGATCGGCTTGTTGACCATGATCGTGCGCGCCGCTTCGGGCGCCGCGGCCAGCGCCCGGCCATCGACCTCGATCCGGTCCCAGCTCGGGTCCACGTGTTGCCCCGGCGACCGAACGATTTCGCCGTTGACGCGCACCCGGCCAGCGCCGATGATCTCGGACGCCTGACGGCGCGAGGCCACGCCGCGGGCGGCCAGCACGACCTGCAAGCGCGGCGCGGATGTTTCCGCAGTGCTGTCGGCGGGTGCGGCGGCAGTCGCGTTCTGCCGGCGGGCGTTTCGGGGTGGCGGTACGGGCATGGTGAACCAATGGGACTCGACGATCGCGACTACATGCAGCCGGATTTCCGCGGCCGCCAGCGGCCGGGCTGGCTGGCCCGGCTGCGCTTCGGCCTCTGGCTCGTGTGGCGACGGGTCTCAGGATATGGCAGCCGCTCGAACGCGGCAAGGGATAACCGTTAGGTTTCCCGTGCCGGGAAACCTGTGGCGGGCTTTTGCCCGCAACCCAATCTTTGTCGCGAGCTTCGTCGACAAAGTTCGCGACAACGATGCGATGCAAAAAGTTGCCTGACACCCTGAACCCTGGTACCTGCGCTGGAAGACACAACCCATGCATGGCTGCATCCTGTACGATCTCGATGGAACGCTGGTGGACTCGCGGGCCGATCTGGCCGCCGCGGTCAATCATGGCCGCACGCATTTCGGTCTGGCACCGCTACCGGAGGCGACGATCGTCGGGTGGGTGGGCGAAGGCGTGCGCAAGCTCGTGGCGGCGGCGATCCCGGAGGTGCCGGAGCAACTCGACGCCGCCGTGGAGCGAGTACTGGCCTTCTACGGCAACCACCTGCTGGACCGCACCGGCCTCTATCCCGGCGTGACCGCGACGCTGACCCGCTTCCACGTGGCGGGCTGGCGCCAGGCGGTAGTGACCAACAAGATTTCCGCCATGTCCGAGCCAATCCTGAGGGGGCTGGGAGTGTGGCCCTTGCTCGACGCCTTGGTTGGCGGCGGCGACAGCCCGCGCATGAAGCCTGACCCCGCGCCCCTGCGCCTGGCCCTCGAGCGCGCAGGCTGGCAGGGCCCGGATGCACAGGTCTGGATGGTTGGCGATCACTACACCGACCTGGAATCCGCCCGCCGCGCCGGTATCCAGCGCTGCTTCTGCCGGTATGGGTTCGGCGACCCGCGCGGCGAAACCTGGGATCTGGCGGTCGACAACCTCGAGGATTTGGCCAACCGCTTGCTGTAGGCCTGGAAAGAGCAGTTGAGCCGCAAAGGGGCGCAAGAGGCACAGAAGCGGATGGGCGCCGTCCGACCGGGTGCTTCAAGGACCTGGGCACCCCTTCTCATAGGGACGCACGTCGGGCCGACGTGCGCCACAGGCTGCCGCACGGCGTACGGCTCGCGGGTGACACGAACGCAAGCGAGGACGCTTGCGCCACTCCCACCGTGCCACAGTCTCGGGCTATGCGGCGCCGATTACCGGTAACTGCGCTTTCCGGTCCAAGAACCAAGAAACCATTAGATTTCCCGACACGGGAAATCTACCGGTAGCCCAGCTCGGCCGACAGGTCCAGGTAGCGCTCGATCGCATCGCCCGGGACGTTGAAGGGGATGTGGTTGCCGACGCACATCATGTAGCCGCCGGACATCCGGGCGGTCTCGACCATGCTCTCCACCATGGCCTTAATCTCGGCCGGGCGGTTGCGCATCAGCACCCGGTTGTCGCCCTCGCCGGCAATGAAGCAGTTCGGATAGCGGCGCGCCAGCGCCTTGTAGTTCGTGTAGGGCTCGCTGATAATCCCCCGCGCACCGCAGGCCATGACGTCGTCGGCGAACGCGTCGACGCAGCCGTCCACCATGAAGATGACCTCCTTGCCAGAGGCCTTGAGCATGCTCCAGTACTCCTCGTAGCGGGGGAAGATGTACTTCCGCATCCAGGCCGGGCTGCAGACCGGACCGCTGGTGAGCACGATGTCGTCGTGGCAGACCACGAACTTGACCGGCAAGCGCGCGAACGCCCGGAACACGCGGCGGTTGATCTCGGCAAACTCGTCCAGGATGCGCTCGAACTCCGGCTCGAGACATAGGGAGAGGAAGTTCTGGTAGCCGAAGACCAGCAGGGGCCACATGAAGAGCGTGTTGTAGAAGAAGGCGCAGTGCGCCACGCCCTCGGGGGCGCGGTCGCCCCACTCGGCCGGATAGCGGTTGCGGTAGCGCCGGTAAATGGTCTCTTCGTCGCGGTAGTCGGCGTCCTCAACGATCTGCCAACCCGTAAAGTCGCCCTGCGCCAGCGGGCTGAAGCGCAGCATGGCGTCGCGGTCGGCAAAGCGGTGGCTGGCCACGTCCTGCTGCCAGTGATCGCGGTAGTTTTCGCCCCAACGGCCCTTGCCCTGGTCGACCTGCTCCTCGGGCCGCGGAATCGGATCGTCCTTGGCCGGCACGCCGAAGCCCACGAACGGGTAGCGCTCGTTGAGCCGCTGCATGCAGGCGCGCGGATGCGCGTAGTAGTCGATGCCGCTGATGTGGGTCGCCGCGTCGGGACACGACCAGTGTTCCCAATGCAGCACCCGTTTCGGCCCGTGGCCCATGAAGGTGTCGTAGCGCAGGTCAGACATGGTCAGAGATTACCACACGGGGCTGGTACTTGGCCACCCGGCATCGACGGGTGTCGACGGGATGGGTCGGTCCATGGGGGTGCGGCCACCGCAGCCAACCCGGCGCGGGCGTCCCACGGTCACCCCTCCATGCCATCAGCAGCTGGGTGGAGGGCCGTGCTTGTCACGGCCGCGCGGACCGGGGCACGACGTGACTGGATCGTCGCCCTGGAAGCGGTGGAAAGCGGCACGGTGACCCTTGACGCGACAACAGATATCCCATATCATGCTACTTCTATCTTGCCATGCGGGATACTTTATGCGCGGAACATCCGTTATCCAATCCGTCGCGCGGGCGCTGGATCTGCTGGAAGCAGCCCAGGCCTACCCCTCGGGTATGAGCCTGGCGGAGGCCAGCCAGGCCACGGGGTTGCACGTCACCACGGCGCACAACCTCATCACCACGCTCGTTTCGCGGGGCTACCTGGCCAAGACGGCTCGCCCGGTCCGCTACCGCATCGGTCCGCGGCTGGCAGCGTTTGGCGGGGCGGCGCCACGCGAGGAACGCGAGGCCGAGTTCGGACAGACCCTGCGGTCGCTGGCCGCCGAACAGGCGGCCGGTTCGTTCATCCTGGCGTCCTATGATCAGGGGCAGTTCGTCACCGTACTGCGCGTCTACGGCGCCCGGCCCGCGTGCGTCGAACGGCCGCGCGGCGACGTGCTGCACCCCTACAGTTCGGCCACGGCCCTGCTCTTCCAGGCTTTCTGGCCGGCCGAGCAGGTCGTCGCGCACCGCGCCCAGCACCCGTTCTGGCGCTTCGGCGAACCGGCCTACGGCACCCTGCCGCACTACGAGCGGCGCCTGGCGCAAGTCCGCCGCCAGGGCTGGTCGCAGATCGATGCGGCCGACTTCGGGTACCGACTCGCCGCGGCGCCGGTGCGGGATACGAACAACGGAATCTGCGCGGCCCTGGGCGCCGCGGTGCCGCTCGCCGCCCTGGCGCTACCCGCGTGGAACGTTTGCGTGAAGTCGCTGGTGGCCGCCGCACAGACGCTGAGCACCCGGGCCAGACCCGATCTGCCGGTGAGCGGCGGCGTACCGCGCGGTCGCCCTCCGCTGCCGGCGACAAGGAAACTTGACCCGGCGTCGGGAGCGCGCCGCGGGCGCCGTCTGGCCAAGACGAAGGCGAAACTGATGCAGGAGCGATGACCCATGGATGCGAACCAAATCAAGTCGCTTGCCAAGGAACTCGGCGCGACGGTCTGCGGCATTGGCACCATCGAACGCTGGGCCGGCGCGCCGCGCCAGATGGACCCGCTGCAGATCATGCCGGAGTGCCGATCGATCATTGTCTGCGGCTTCCGCGTGCACCGCGGCACGCTGCGCGGAATCGAAGAGGGCACGCTGTTCAGCAATTACGCCGCCATGGGCTATGGCGGAATCACCTACCTGCGCATGCCGCCCGTGATGTGGGGCCTGGCCGACCGGCTCGAGGACGAGGGCTACGAAGCCGCGCCGATCGGGCAGATCGACTGGTGGCGCTCGTATGACGACGCCGGCCACGTCTGGGATCGCTTCAGCCGGCCGGTGGCACCGGGCAAGGCCGCGCCGGATGTGAGCGTGCACACGCGCATTGCCGCCTACCTGGCCGGCCTGGGCGAGTTCGGCTGGAGCAAGGTTTTCCTTAACCCGCGCTTCGGGCCGCGCATGCGCTACGGCATCGTGCTGACCGAGGCTGAACTCGATCCGGACCCCATCTATGACGGTCCGCCACTCTGCAACCGCTGCATGGCCTGCGCGCGCGAATGCCCGGCCCAGGCCATCGCGACCGATCCGGCGAAGACCGTCTCCGTCGAACTGGCTGGCCGCACCGTCACGTGGGGCGAGTTCGATGCGGTGCGCTGCTGCAACACCTTCAGCGGCGGCTCGATTCCAGACGACCAGCAGGGCATCCCCGACGGACAGGTCTACTCGAACTGGCTCGGGCTGAAGTCGGTGAACGGTGCGCACGGTCCATTCCACCACAAGCCGGCGCCGGTCTACTGGACGGGCCAGGCGATTTGCGGCGGGCGCGGATGTGTGCGGGCCTGCATGATGAGCCTGGAGGCCCGGCAGGCGATCGGCAACACATTCCACCAGAAGTTCCGTCGGCGACCGACGTGGCAGGTCGACTGGACGCAGCCCCCGCCGGACGTCGAGCAACCCTGCGTCCCGAACCGATTCGGCGCCGCCGCGAACGCCGCCGCACAAAAACCCGCCGAGGATGTCTCCTGAGTTCGGCCAGGGCAGTGAGGACCATGCGCTTTTCAGTCGGGTACAACGCTGGCGGCGACGGCGACGAGCCCTTCCCGGAGATCGTGGCAGACTACCTGCCCGACGTGGCGGAAGTCTACTTCGCCTGGGGCAGCGCGCCCTCAGGCCGCGTGCCTCCCGCCGTGCCTGGCAGCAAGGCCGAGCGCGAGTTGCTGGACCAGCAGGGCGCGGAACTCGCGGACATACGTTCGTTGGGTGTGCAGTTGAACCTGCTGTTCAATGCCAACTGCTATGGCGACCAAGCCGTGAGCCTGCAGCTCGAGCGCGACGTGGGCATTCTGCTGGACCTGCTGGCGACGCGCCTCGGCGGCCCGGTGGAGGCGGTCACCACCACCTCGCCCGCCGTGGCGCGTGCCGTCCGGCGGCACGCCCCAGGCGTCGAGGTCCGCGCCTCGGTGAACATGCGCATCGGCACCGCGCAGGCCATGAGCCAGGTCGCCGACCTCTTCGACTCCTTCTGCTTGCAGCGCGATGTGCAGCGCAACCCGCGCCACCTGGCCAAGCTGCGGAAGTGGGCCGACGCGCGCGGCAAGCGCCTCAGCCTGCTGGCCAACAGCGGCTGCCTGGCCTACTGCGCCGGCCAGACCTTTCACGACAACCTCGTCGCCCACGCCCCGGGCATCAACGCGACCGCCAACATCGCGGATTGGGATCCGACCGTGTGCGGACGTCTGATGCGCGATCCTGCCCACTGGGTGCGGCTGCTGCAGGCCACCTGGGTCCGGCCGGAGGATCTCCACCACTACGAGAGACTGGTGGACCTGGTGAAACTGGCGACACGCGCCCACGAGCGTCCGCGGATTGTGATTGCCGCCTATGTCCATCGCCAGTTCCACGGCAACCTGCTCAATCTGCTGGAGCCCTCACATGCCATGGCACTGGCCCCGGCCTGGATCGACAACGACGCGTTCCCGCCCGACTGGTTCGACCGCTCCGCGACCTGCGATGGGGCGTGTGACGACTGCGCCTACTGCGCCGGTGTGCTGGCCCGCGTGCTGCGCGATGCGCCGGTTGACGCTCCCACCTGAAAGGGGTAGAGTCCGCTTCATGAGTGGGCTGGCCGCATCAATGCAACTGGAGCTCTTCGACTCCGCCGCTACGGCGGGCGTTCTGGAAGCGCTTCGTGCGGCGCGACCGATGCTCGACAACGGGCAGGTGACGGGACTCGCCCCGACTGAACAGGCCGTTCTCGATCTAGCCTGCCGCGATGGCGGATGGCGACCAGCGGAACCGCCCAGTCACGACCCGAAACTGCCTGACCCTTGGACCGACCTGCTCGCCGCGGCCCGCCCAACCGCGCAGCGCCGCGATCTGGGCCAGTTCTTCACCCCTTGGCCAATCGTTTGCACAATGGTCGAATGGGTCCGGGAACAGCACCCCGAGACCATCGTGGACGTCGGATGCGGCACAGGACGCTTTGCGCTGGCAGCCGCCCAGGCAATGCCCGCGGCACGTATTCTGGCCATCGATTCAGATCCGGTTGCCACGCTGTTGTGCAGAGCACACGCGAAACGACAAGGATTGCAAAATCTGGTCGTGTGTTGCCAGGATTACCTGCGCGAGCCGCTACCGCCGCATGAGGGGCGAACCGCGTTCATCGGCAACCCGCCGTATGTCCGGCACCATCGGATTCCCGCCCAGACCAAGGCCTGGGCCGCCGCAACGTGCGCAGCGCTGGGGCTGCCCTGCTCCGGGCTGGCAGGCCTGCACGCGTACTTCTTCCTCGCCACCGCCCTTCACGCGTGCAAGGGGGACGTCGGGTGCTTCATCACGAGCGCCGAGTGGATGGATGTCAACTATGGCGCACTGGTCCGGCGGTTGCTGGTTGAGCGGATGGGCATTCTTTCGCTCTGTATGCTGGATCCCGCGGCAGCGGCTTTCGACGATGCCATGACCAGCGCCGCGATCACGTGCTTCGAGGCCGGCCGACCGGTCGAGACACTGCGGTTCTCCGTGGTGCCGGCCTTCACAGCCGCGGCGGGCCCAACCGACGCACGCGTCGTGCCCCGCGACCAGCTTGCCGGGACCTGGGGAGGACTTCGGACTGTCCGACACGCCCATCCTGCTGCCGATAGCGTTCCCCTCGGATCCATCGCGCGAGTTCGCCGCGGGATTGCGACCGGGGCCAACGGGTTCTTCGTCATGACATGGGACGAGGCCTTGCGGGGTGGTCTCATGGACTTCGCCCATCCGGTTATCGCCGCTGGACGCGAGATTCTCGACAGCGGCGGACAGATCGCGCGGGAGACGCGTCATTGCCTGGTGATGTTGCCGCGCGACCTGGAAGCGCTTTCTGGCGACGCCCGCAAGGCTGCGCGCCGGTTCGTTGCCGAGGGTGAGCGCCACGGCGTCCACAGTCGGTATCTGTGCACGCACCGGAGCCCTTGGTGGTGGCTCGGGACCGCGCAACCCGCGCCGATCGTCGTCTCCTACATGGCCCGGCGCCCGCCGGTCTTCGCGCTCAATCCGCATGGTGTGCTGATTGTGAACATCGCCCACGGACTGTTTCCGCGGCGAGCCCTGCCGATAAACCTGCTGCGGTCATTGGCCGACCTATTGAACGGGTCAGCCGCGCGCTTCGTCGGTGGTGGCCGATGTTACCAAGGCGGCCTGGAGAAGTTCGAGCCGCGCGAAATGGAGCGGTTGCTTCTGCCTCGTTCGCCCGCAACCGATGTGCTGACGGACTTTCGCGCCGCAATACCGGTGACCGATGACTATGCGATTGCCGCAACAGCTTAGCAGTTCGGAACTCGAGCTGGAGGCGCAACGCTCGGTGCTCCTGTTCGTTGAGCAACGACTGGCCGAAGGAACGGGGCCGTACACTGCCGCGTTTGAGGCCGCCAAGAAGCGCGTGACGGCGTTGTTCCGTGCCACCGACAACCTGCGCGCCTTCGATGTGGCCGTGTTCGCGGATCCATCGCGGGTGGAAGCCGCCCGGTATCTCGGCGGCCCGCCAATCAGCCATGACGACCTCCGCACTCTGACCCGCCTTGAGCGGCCTGGAACGGAAGCCGCCGCCCCGCGCGATCGACTCGTGCGGGTCTTGCGCAACTGCCTTGACCCGTACAGGTATCCGTGGATAACTGACGGAACCGGCAGGGCGCCATCCCGGCGCGAGACGGAGATCGCGATCGCTTGGACTAGCAGCCTGTGGGCGGTTGAAAAGTGCCGAACGTCCCGGCGCACGGAATCCAGCGCGCGCCAAGAGCGCTGCGTCTGCGAACTGCTGCGTGCCTGCGGTCTGGAAGAGCGGACCGGAAGGGCACCTATCCACGCGCTCGACTCACTGCAGCGCCTGCAGTTTTCACGGGAAATCCTTCTGGGAGGAACCAAGGCCGATCTGGTCGTCCGCCTTGCCGACGGCCGCCTGTTGGCCATCGAATGCAAGGTGTCCAACAGCGCCGTCAACAGCGTCAAGCGCCTCAACCGGGAGGCCGCGGGCAAAGCCGAACGCTGGCGCACACACTATGGGCAGCAGGTGGTCGCGGCCGTCGTGCTATCGGGCGTCTTTAACGTTGCGAATCTGGTCGATGCCCAGAACGCGGGAGTGGCCATCTTCTGGGAGCACGCACTGGACGGACTGTCCGCCTTCGTCCGAGCGAATCTGACCGTCGGCCGGGGGCAGGCATGAACGTTGAGCGTCTCGCCTTGGAGGCTGTGCCTTGAGTCAGAGGAACGAACGACATCAGACTCCGGCCGAGGAGCTGGCCAACACCATCACGCATGGCGTCGGTCTCCTGCTGTCCGTGGCGTGCCTGACCGTGGGTGTCATGTTTGCGGCACTGCGCCGCGACCCCTGGACCGTCACCAGTGTGAGCATCTACGGCGCCACGCTGTGCCTGGTCTACCTGTCGTCGACGCTCTACCACAGCACCACCAACCCGCGCGCCAAGTATATCTGGAACGTGGTGGACCACTCGACGATCTACCTGCTGATCGCCGGCACCTACACCCCCTTCACGCTGGGGCCGCTGCGCACGTGCGGCCCCTGGGGATGGAGCCTGTTCAGCGTCGTCTGGAGCCTGGCGGCCATCGGCATCGTCTTCCAGGCGCTCTTCATCCACCGCTTCCGCGTGCTGTCGGTTCTGACCTACCTGCTGATGGGCTGGCTGGTGGTGGTGGCGGCCTATCCGCTGTGGCAGACGATCGGCCCGCGCGGTCTGCTCTGGCTGGCGGCGGGCGGCGCTTGCTATACCGTTGGTATTGCGTTCTACGCCTGGAAGAGCGTTCCGTTCATGCATGCCGTCTGGCATCTGTTCGTGCTGGCCGGCAGCATCCTGCACTTCCTTGGTGTGCTGCGTTACGTCGTGCTTGGCTAGGAGCCTGACGGGCATTCTGGCACCCCTTCAGGGTGCGGGCCGCACCATCCGGTTTCCGGGGGTGTCGCTTCGCTCAACCCCCGGCTACGTTCTGGCATCCCGTTGGGATGCCAGACGCCGATGCTCGGCATCACACCGGGATTCGGCCCGGGGATGCTGGGGCCGATCCGGCGTTACGTGCGCGTCGCCGCAGGTACCCGTGAACGTACCTGGATCGTCTTCGGCTTAAGCGAAGCGGCTCTCGTTCCCGATCATTGTGAAGGAAGATGCGCCCCGCCGCGCACGCGTCAACTCGCGGCAGACGGCGCCCGTGCCTGGCTGGCGGCGAAGTCCGGGGCGGCCCAGAAGCACTGCACCACCTGCTCCAGGGAGTCCGCCACCAGCCACACGACGCGATCACCACCCGATGGTTCGAGCACGCGCACGGCGTCCTGCCAGCGCGCAGCGCCGGGCAGCAGGTCGGCAAGCAGGTTCGGCTGGCCGGCGAAGAAGGCCTCGCTGAACAGGTTGCCGGCCCGCTCCGGGACCAGCGCAAAATAGAGCAGGTTCATCTCCACCATCTCGTTGAAGAAATGGGTGCCCAGCGAGATGTCGGGCGTGAGATGCGCGTGCATGGTCGCCAGCTCACACAGCACGGACACGCGGTTGATGGCCGAGAAGGTCACCGGCACGCCCAGCGCCGGCGTGCTCGTACCCCAGCGGCCGGGACCGATGGCAACGGTCACGCCGCCGCGCGCATCAAACAGGCGGTTGAGGTCGCCGATCACGCGGGCCACGGCGTGGCGGTCGCGCTCAGGTAACAGCCCGTAGACCGCCGGAACCACGTAGATGAAGCGATCGACGCGCGTCAGCCGGCTGTGGCCGACCACCGCGCCGCGCGACACCAGCAACTGGTCGGCCGGCGGCACGCGAATGCGCGGCACGTCGGCCCGGCTGGTGCCCTGCACCTGCAGCGGACGGCACTGCAGCAGATTGATCCGGTAGGCGCGGGCGTCCAGGAAGTTGGCTGCGAACTCAATGTCCACCGGCCGATCGTAGGCCCGCTGCAACGTTTGCATGACGGTGCGCATGTCGCGCACGAAGCTGGTCTCGGAAAGCAGCCGGTCGAACGTCAGTATCCACGCGTCGCGCTCACGGCCGGGCACGGAGGGATCAATCGACGCGAAGACCGAAATCGGCACATCCGTGGCCTGCGGCACCAGGTCGAGGAAGTCGCCCGATGTCAGAACATCGGCATCCAGGTCGATGTAGTCCACGCGGTGTTGCGAGTGGCGGCAGATCTCCTCGAAGTCGGATTCGGGCCGGCGAGCCGGCGCGTTCAGGGCCACAACCCGTGTGTAGTCGTCGTCCACGCGGTCGACGGCGCGGGTGCCGAGACCGTAGACCAGCCGCACCACGCCGGCCTGCGGGTCAATGTCGCGGTTCCAGGCAAAGGGGTTGAACGAGAATCCCACCCCGGCCAGGTGCGGAAAGAACGTGCGTCCGTGCATGACGCCGGAGACCCGCATGACCAGCAGGGCCATCTGCTCGTCGCGGTCGAGCAGGTTATGCCGGGCACGATAGCTCAGCGCCTCGGCGCTCATGGTGCTGGCGTAGACGGTCTTAACGGCGGCGAGGAACTCCTCCATGCGCTTGGCGCGCGGGCCCTGGTTGGCGCAGAAGACGCTCTCGTACTTGCCGGCAAAGGAGTTGCCGAAGTTATCCTCGAGTAGCGAGCTTGAGCGCACGATGATCGGATACTGGCCGAAGTAGTCCAGCATCTCTTCGAACTGGCGCATGATGTAGTCGGGGAAGACGCCCGCGGTGATCCGCTCGCGCGCTTCGTCGGCCCCTTCCAGGAATGTCTCGCGCGAGTATTGGCGCTCCCGCAGGCGCCACACGCCGTTGCGCACCAGGAAGGTGTAAAAGACATCCGAGCCGATGTAGAACGAATCATGCGGCTCCAGAATGGCGGCGACCTCCGGCTGGTCCTGCACCAGGATGCGCCGCGCGATCAGGAAGCCCACGGTCTTGCCGCCGATCAGACCGCTGCCGATCAACCGCCGCTGTATGCCCAGCATCTCGGCCAGGGGCAGGTAACGGGCGATCAAGTCGGTCATTGAGGCGTCGCGCGAAACCATCGTGCGCATGAGCTGGCTATGCGTGGCGGCCTCCTGCTCGACCGTGTAACGGGCCGTGCCACGCGAGGCCACGATCTCCTCGGCGCGCCGCAGCAGTTCCTCGCCGTAGACCTCGGTCGCGGCCCAGGCCGGACCGGCCGCAGCGAGAACCTCCGAAATCACGGCGCTGGAGCACACCGCCTCAAACCGGCCGCCCGGCAACCAGGCATGCAGCAGGTGGATCGTCGGCGAGTAACGGAACTGGACCTTGATGGGCCGCACGTACAGCGCCGCGTCGCGCCGAAAGACATCCAGAAAGAGCTGGGTGGTCTCGATAATCGGCTCGGTCGCGTGGCGCGAATGGCGGTGCCGCAGCAGCCCGAAATAGGCGATCGTCTTGAGGTCGAACAGGTAGGGACAGGTCAGCATGAAGAAGTTGCCGAGCATGGCGTCGGAGTACCAGTCGACCGCCAGGTCGGAAAGACAGTCGAAGATGTAGTAGGCGCCGAGTCCGGCCTTGCCGATCACGCTGTGGATGCGGTGGATGAAGGCCTCGAAGCCATCCTCGGGCGAAAGCTCGTGCACCGTCGCCGCGACACCGGTCGGCAGTAACGGGGCATGGCGGGCGAAACGGAAATAGATCAACTGGCGGCCGTCGCGCTGCGCGGCCTGAGCATAGGGCACCACGAACGCGCGGTAGTCCTCGATCGACTCGACGTGCCAGACGATGTTGTCGCCGGCGAGAATCCCGCCGAGCGCCTGGTCGAACGAGGCCAGACCGGTCGTCTCCGCCAGCGGCGCTTGTACCTGGTCCATGAATCCCCCTCTTGGCCGACATCACGTGGCGCCAGCCGGTCGTATCCGGCCAAACGGGCCGGCACCACATGGCGGAGTATAAGCGGCCAGGCAGCGAGGGGCAAGCGGGTGCGGACAACACCATGCCTCAGCCGCCGAGAGTCCGCCGCGCCACCTGTGGAAGGGCCGCGCACGTTTCGCGATAGGCCGCCAGGGCATGCGGAAAGGGGCTCAACGCCCGTTCCAGGACGCCCAGGCAGGCTGCGATCGCCACCCCATAGTTGGTGATCGGCACGCCCGCGGTACGCGAACGGACCAGGCGCGCGAGGGTCTCGCGGCGGTTGAGCATGCAGGCGCCACAGTGGATCACCAGGCGCACGCCGGCCAACTCCTCCGGAAAGTCGCGGCCGGCCACATGGAGGATGGCCAGCTTGCCGCCCACGTATTGCTCGAGCCAGCGCGGAATCTTGACCGTGCCGATGTCGTCCGAGATCGGGTGGTGGGTGCAGGCTTCCGCGATCAGAACCCGGTCGCCGGGCTGCAGCGCGTCCAGCACCGCCGCCCCGCGCGCCAGTTCGGTCAGGTCGCCCTTGTAGCGTGCGAACAGAATTGAGAACGAGGTCAGCGGCACGCCCGGCGGCACATCGGCCACGACCTTGAGGAACGCCTGGCTGTCGGTCACAACCAGGTCCGGCGGTGCAGTCAGCCGCCGCAGCGTGGCGGCCAGTTCGCGCTCCTTCGCAACCAGCACGCAGCAGTCGTTGTCGAGCAGGTCGCGGATAGTCTGCACCTGCGGCAGGATCAGGCGGCCCTTGGGCGCCTCCTTGTCGATCGGCACCACCAGCACGGCCAGACCGCCGGCCTTGACCAGGTCGCCTGCAATCGTGGGCGGGTCGATGAACGCCTCGGGCGCGGCGCGGATCAGCTGGTCGAGCAGATCCTCGAGTCCGGTCGCACCGGTCGCGCTGAAGGTCACCACGCGGGTGGCGCCGGCGGCCGCAGCTGCGGCCTCGAGCGCGCGGTCGGGCCGCGCGTCCGACTTGTTGCATACCACGATGGCCGGCACGTTGCGCTCACCGAACAGCCGCAGCAGGCCAGTCTCGAAGGGACCCCAGGCGTCGGCCACCAGCAGCGCCAGGTCGGCGCGCTCGACGACCTGGCGCGTGCGGGCGACGCGCGCCGCGCCCAAGGCGCTGTCGTCGTCGATCCCGGCGGTGTCGATGCACTGCACCGGGCCAATCGGCTGAATCTCAACCGCCCGCTCGACCGGGTCCGTCGTGGTGCCGGCCTCGGACGAGACGATGGCCGCGTCCTGGCGCAGCAGCCGGTTGAAGACCGACGACTTGCCGACGTTGCGGCGGCCGAAGAGGCCGATGTGCAGGCGTTGTCCGCGCGGTGTGGTGTTCATCTTGTCGTGGCGCCGGGGGATTGGGACGGAGGCGGGGGTGTCGGCGCGCGGTCGCCGCGCCAGCCCAACGCGCACAGGCGCTCGGCCTGCAGCAGCGCCTCGAGCCGGTCAGGCGGGAGCAGCTTGAGCTCCGCCACGGCGGTGCGCAGATCCTGGCCGGTGGCGCGCATGTGGCGGGCCAGTTCTACGGCCGGCGCATGGCCGATCTCGGGAATCAGGGCCACAGCCAGTTCACGCGAACGCTCCAGCACCCGGCGGCAATGTTCAGGAAAAGCCTGCACGCCAGCCAGACAGCGGGCGGCAAAGAGCTCGTCGGCCCGGCGCAGCAACTGCAGACTGTCCAGCAGGGCGTCGGCCAGCAGGGGCAGGAACGCGTTCAGTTCGAGTTCGCCGTTGGCCGCGACCTGGGTGATCTCGGCATCGTGTGCCAACACCCGGAACCCGACCTGCATGACCATCTCGGCCATGACCGGGTTGACCTTGCCGGGCATGATCGAACTGCCCGCCTGGACGGCCGGCAACTCGATCTCGCCGAAACCGCCGTCCGGACCGCTGGACATCAGGCGATGGTCGCGTGCGATCTTGATCAGGTTCACGGCATGCGCGCGCAGCATGCCGCTGACCTCGACGAAGGCGTCGAGATTCTGGGTGGCGTCGATCAGGTTGTCGGCCCGCGAGAGTCCCAGGCGCGTCACCTCTCGCAGCTTCTCGACCGCCAGGAAGATGTAGCGCGTGGGAGCCGCCAGGCCCGTGCCGACCGCCGTGCCTCCGAGGTTGGTCTCGCGGATGCGCTCGACGCACTTGTCCAGGCGCCAGCGATCGCGGCCCAGGGCGCTGGCAAAGGCGCCGTAACTGCGGCCCAGCGTGACGGGCACGGCGTCACGCAGCTCGGTCCGGCCGAGCTTGACGACCTCGGCGAAGGTGCGCTCGTGCCGCTGGCAGACCTCCATCAGCTGCACCACGGCCGGCCCCAACGCCACCAGTTCGCGGATCGCGGCCACGCGCAACGCCGTGGGGTAGACATCATTGGTCGACTGGTGCAGGTTGACGTGCGCGAACGCCAGCACCGGCACCCCGGCGAGTTGCGTGGCGCGGCTCGCCAGCACCTCGTTCCAGTTCATGTTGGTGCTGGTGCCGGCCCCGCCCTGCAGCGCGTCCACCACGAACTGATCGGCCAGGCCGCCGGCCGCAACCTCGTCGCAGGCCTGCGCAATTGCCGCGCCGACCGGCGCCGGCAGGTAGCCCAGTTCGGTGTTGGCCAGGGCGCACGCCTTCTTGACCTCGGCACCAGCCCGGATCAAAGCCGCGTTGACCGGCCGCCCGGCCACCGGGAAATTGGCGCGCGCCCGCTCGGTGTGCGCCCCCCAAAGGGCACCCTCCGGGATCGACACCTCGCCCAGGAGATCTTGCTCGATACGCGCGGCCACGTTCGCAACTTCCTCCCGACTGGCGAATTCATCAGCGGAATCAGAAAGGAGTTAGTCTACACGGGCCATGCCTGCGCCGGAAGGGCAAAAGGAGGTGCGCGCCAGGGCGCGGGTCACCAACAACGTGGCGGCCGGCAGGGTTGATCCCTGCCGGCCGCCTTGCTTCCAGACTTCCATCAGCGCACGCGCGCCGCAGGCCAGGTCAGAACGTCTGCGCCAGGCCGATCTTGCCAACCACGTCCACGTCGTAGCCGCCGCCGTCCTCCACATCAACCAGGATCTCGTCGTCGAGCTGGCCGATGTAGCTGACCGACGCGCTCAGAGCCTTCCAGGAGGCGCTGGCAGTCAGCACCAGGTCCTTGAAGCCATCCGAGCCGCTCTCCGGCGACAGGTAACCGGCCTTGGCTTCCAGCCCGAGCGAGAGACCGCCGCCCACTTCGACGCTGTGGCCGACGGCCGCTTCGGCGTAGAGCGTCTCCTCAATGCCGCCATCGACGCCGTAGTAGAGCGTCACCGAGGGCGCCAGGAATGTGTCGACCGACAGGCCGACGTTGACCTCGCGGTCAGCCGACAGACCCACGATCTCCGTCGATGTCGCGCCGGTCACGGGATCCACGACCTCCTCCTCGGTGGTTGCGGTCGGGTAGGCATACTCACAGTAACCCACGCTCAGCCCCAACTTCTCAACCGGCATGGGAATGTCGGCCGAGAGGTAGATGTCGATCTCCGAGAATTCGCCCTCGTTCAGGGCCCCGTCGTAGTCGTCAATGTCCAGATTGCCCCACACGCCCAGCGTGAGCGGCAGCGCGGTCTCACCTAGCTTCATGGCGCCGATCTCACACCCGGGCTGGAACACCAGACCGTCGTTGAACGTGTCGCCACGGAACACATAGGCCGAGACCAGATCGCCCGACACCGAGACCTCCGCGGCACCAACCTGGCGGACGCTGCCGACCATCGCCAGCGCGGCTACCGGGCCCAGGATCGATTTCGCCATCCAATGCATCTTCATCACGCGACTCCTCTCACCCTGTCGTTGTTTCCTAACAGCCGTCCTGGCCGTCGGCACCGCCTGTGCCAACCGAGATGCAACTGGCATTCCGGGTTTGTGCGGCTCAGTTGTGCGGGCTGGCATATCGCACGTAGCATGCCAGTCGCGGGAAACGAGCTGTCCGAATGTGTTAAACCCTTTTACAGCAGGCAGATATGCCATGACAAGGGAATTTCAACCTGCCACCGGGCCATCGGCTTGAACTTGCATTTATGTAGGGCGCGTCGCGTTTAACACATCTATGTCGCTGGTTCATTCCCGCGCGCGCGGTCTGGTTCACAGGTTTCCGAGTAGGAGTTACCACGCCGTGCGCTCCAGCGACGAGACGGCGCGCGGCTGAGGCGCGAATGAACGAGGGGGTACCTGCGGCGAGTGGGCTCCCAGTCAGCCGTCAGGTCCGGGTGGTCGGCGCGGAGTCGCTGACCGGAGACGCACGTCGGGCCGACGTGCGCCACAGGAGTTGCTGACCGGTGGCCGGAGGTGTATGGTATCGACATGGGCAAGCGTGATCCAGGCGGGGCCATGCGGGACGGCCGAAATCGCGCGCGTGTCCGCGCACGTTCGCGGCCGCGTTGCCGGGGCCATCGTAAGCGTAGATTCGGCTCGGCCGGCATAGGTGTGTCATTTTACGGATACAGGCACCTCAGCCCCGGAATGGGGCGGTGGGCAAGCAGGGATCCACTGAGCGAGATCGGCTTCTGGCGTGTT
>CAZZCT010000014.1:0-46890 GCA_964652365.1 uncultured Lentisphaerales bacterium | reverse complement strand
CTCCCTCGCCCTCTGGGAGAGGGCCGGGGTGAGGATTGCGGGCTCCGCCCGCATTGGGTTCAATCGCTTGGCGGCTGGGCGTGTGCGTTGCGGCGCACACGCCCGCGCACGCACTACCGGAGAAGTATCACGGTTCCTGGCGGAACAAAAACGGCCTTGATCGCGCCCGGGGTAGTGTAGTCGATCTTGTAACTTGGAGTCACATTGGCGAACTGGGTGGGTTGCGACCCTGTGTAGGTGATGATCGTGCCAGAGCCTTTGCCTGTCAGGTTCAGCGTGCAGTTCGCGCCGATAGCCAGGTTGCCCACCGTGAGCGTGTTGCCGATCACGGCGTCGAAGCGGGTTCCCGCGTTCAGCGCGAGGTTGCCCGCCAGCTTGCCGCTCCCGCCAATGCCGCCCGCCGTCACCGTGGTCACGCCCGTGTAGGTGTTCGTTCCGTTGAACAACTGCGTGCCGGCGCCCGACTTGGTCAGCGTCATGTTCCCTGAGCCGTTGGCGATGACGCCGGAGTAGGTATTGGTCTGGCCGGTGCCGGGGTTCAGCGTCAGCGCGGTGATGCTGCCATACCCCGTGGTAATCACGCTCGCGAGATTCTTGCTGCCCGTCAAGCCGCCGAAGGTGGGCGTCGTGCGGCCGCTGGCATTGACGACGCCGGCCCCGGACGTGTCGAGCGCGCTGTTCTGCAGGGACAGGTTGTTGCCCAGCGCCAGTGTCCCGCCGTCAACGCGGGTCGTGCCGCTGAACGTCCCTGCACTGCTGAGGGTCAGGGTGTCGGCGCCCGTCTTGACCAGACTGCCCGACCCGCCAACGGCGCCAAGCGTGATGTTGACATTTGCCGCGTCGAGTGTCGCGTTGCCGGTCAGCGTCGTCGGGCCGAACACCAGGGTCGGCGCTGCGGTGTAGTCGCTTCGGGTCGGCGTAAGGGTGGCCGTACCGATGCTCAGGGTTCCCATGGTCTTGGTCGAGGCCCCCCCGTTGTTCACGCGGTTCAGCAGGACCGCGCCGCTGATATAGGTTAGGTTGCCCCCGACATCCGTGTTCCCGTCCCCGGGCAGACGCACCGTGCCGCCGTTCAGGGTGATCGGCAGGCTGGTGGTGCCGTTCTTGTAGGCGCCTGCCACATTTGCGGCACTCGTCAGCGTCCCGCCCGTGACCGTCACCGTGTTGGATGAGGCGCCGAGGGCGCCCGAGACGTTTGCCGACACCGTGCCATTCGACACCGTGAGACCCCCGCTGAAGGTCCCGGCCGCGGTGAGGGTCAGGGTGTTGGCGCCTTTCTTGACCAGGCTGCCAGTCCCGCCGACGGCGCCGAGGTTGATGTTGACATTCCCCGTGTCGAGTGTCGCCGCGCCGCCGGTCAGCGTCGTCGCGCCGAACGCCAGGGTCGGCGTCCCGCTGTAATCGGTTTGGGTCGGCGTAAGGGTGGCCGTGCCGATGCTCAGGGTGCCCATGGTCTTGGTCCGGGCCGCCCCGTTGGCCCCGCGGTTGAGCCCGACCGTACCGCTGATGTAGGTCAGGTTGCCCCCGACATCCGTGTTCCCGTCCCCGGGCAGACGCACCGTGCCGCCGTTCAGGGTGATCGGCAGGCTGGTGCCGCCGTTCTTGTAGGCGCCTGCAAGGTTGCCGGCACTCGTCAGCGTCCCGCCCGTGACCGTCACGGTGTTGGATGAGGCGCCGAGGGCGCCCGTGGCGTTTGCCGTCGCGGTGCCATTCTTCACCTCGAGACCCCCACTGAAGGTGTTGGCGACATTCAGATTGAGCGGTGAAGCGCCGTTTTGCACGATCTTCAACAGGCCCGCGCCATCGCTCGCCGCCGTCCCGCTGATGATGAGCCCCGCAGGACCCCCGGTTCCTGAATTCGTGATGGTCCGCGTGCCGGCCGTGCCGGCGGTGATGCCGCCGGAAAGCGTAATGCTTCCGTTCTGATGGTTCACGTTGACCATGACGTCCAGATCGCTCATGAGCACAACGGGCGCACTGATCGTGTCATTTGCACGCTGGTCAGTCCCAGGTGCGCTCTTGTCGATCTGGGCATTGCCGGAGCTGGCCTGGAACACCAGCGAGCCGCCCGTGCCGGCCTGTACGATGTAGGAGACATATCCAGGTCCCCACGATGTATCGCCAATGCTCAGACGCCCGATGGTGATGGCCTGATTGAGGTTGATGGTCTGGGCGGCGGCAATCTCGACCTGTAGATTGGCGTAGTCGCCAGCCGCATTGGGAAACCCGGTGTTGGGCGACCAGGAGGCATTTGCGTTCCAATTGTAGGTCCCCCCCGAGGTTTTCGCCCAATTGTAGTTTGCCGCCTGCGCCGTAGTCCCGCAACCCAGCGCCAGCGCGAACCAGAGTCCCGCCCCCAGTCCTCTGCTCAAGCATCCCAGTCCGAGTTTCATGATCTGCCCTTTCTTTTAGACGTGGCACTCGCTTATCCGAGCCCAACTTACGCCTGACATTTTCTCGCCTCAGCCCCCCTTTGCCTAGGGGCGGGGTGCAGAAAGTGTAACAATTATTGACGCGGGGCGGCGCCTGTGCGATGCTCTCGCCATCGGGCAACACCGCCTTACAGACCGACAAGGCCGATAAAGAACAAGTGTTTTTCACCCTCTCCCGGTGGGAGAGGGGATGGGTGAGGGTTGCGGGCGGAGCCCGCCTTGGGAGATCCGAAGCATGGCCAGACCCCGAAAAAACGCCGTCAGCGCTCGCGACCGGATCGCGAGGGCGTTGATCGCTCAACTCGGTCGCGGCGTGTGGCTGCCCGGCGAGCGCCTGCCCTCCATGAGGGCACTGGCCCTGCAGTTCGGGACCAGCATCCGGCCGGCGCAGCAAGCCGTCGAGGCTCTAGCCCGGCAGGGGTGTGTCGAGCCGCGGCGGGGTTCGGGAGTTTTCGCGCGGGACCGTCCGTGGCTGTTGACCATGGGCGACGCGGTCATGCTGTGCGTGAAGACCAAGGACCACGTGTACGGCGAGTTGGCGGGCTTGCTGCACGACCGCCTGCAAGCAATCAATCTCTTCACCGCCATGATGGACCCTGGGGCCAGTCAGACCGCCACCTTCGTGAACCGGTTTTGCCACTCAGATGCCCGTTTCTTGATCCTGGAAGCCGATATACACTTCCCGTTTCACGTTTTGGAGACGCAAGCTCTCGCCGACAAGCATGTGATCGCCATTGTCGACTGGCAGTCCGACACCCTGCTCGACCGCGTCCACCGCATTCTGGTGGACCATGCCGCCGGTTCCTGGCTGCTGGCCGACCATCTGTGGGCCGCGGGTCACAGACATCTGCTGATCGACGGACCGGAAGGCATGCTCGCCAGTGCCGCCCTGTGGAACGGACATGGCGCCTGCCCGCCTCGACTCAACCACCATGGCGCCGGCTTTGAAGCCATCTGGACTCGACGGGGCGGCCGCGTGACGAAACTGCGCTGTCAGCACGGGCAGAAACGTGGCGCTCCGTGCGACGAAACCGACCTGCTCGACATCGTCACCGGCCCCGACGCCCCCACCGCCGTCGTGGGCCTGCGCGACGTGGACGCCAGCGATGTGTGCCAGACGCTGCGCCGCCGCCATCCCGTGGCACTCAACCGTCTGACGTTCGTCGGCAACGGCGATACCCCGTGGAGACAGACATCTTCTCCGCCCTTTACCACCCTCAACTGGAACCTCGAGACGATCGCCGATCTGGCCGTCGGCGTCATCCGCGACGTCATGGCCGGCCAAACCTTCCCGAAACCCGTCGTCCGTCTCATCCCGCCGCGGCTGGTGGTGCGGTGAGCGGGTTGTTAGGGTCCGCAGGATCAGGGAGCGTCTGGCGTCAGTTTGGGGACCAGTGCCCATGAAAGCTTTGTGCATCGTTGAACCCGGCCATACCGAGTTGGTCGAGCGCCCCGTGCCGGTGCCGGCCGCAGGCGAGGTGCTGGTGCGGGTGCAGTGGGTCGGCTACTGTGGCTCGGACCTGAACACGTTTCGCGGCCAGAACCCCATGGTCACCTTTCCGCGCATTCCCGGCCATGAGGTGTCGGGCACCATTGCGGCGTGTGCAGCCGGCGTGCCGTCCGAATGGCGCCCCGGGTGCGCGGTCGCCATCGCGCCCTACACGAGTTGCGGAACATGCGCCGCCTGTCGGCGCAATCGCCCAAATGCCTGTCGGTCCAACCAGACACTCGGTGTGCAGCGCGACGGTGCGCTGACCGAGTTCGTCGCCGTTCCGTGGCAGAAGCTCCACACCTCCGATCGCGTCTCATTGCGCGATCTGGCCTTGGTCGAGCCGCTCACGGTCGGGTTCCACGCCGCCGGCCGGGGCGAGGTCGCGCGCGGCGAAACGGTGCTGGTCCTCGGCTGCGGCGCCATCGGTCTGGGCGCGATTGCGGGCGCCGCCTTTCGCGGGGCCACGGTGATTGCTGTGGACGTCGACGACGCGAAGCTGGAGGTTGCGCGGTTGGCCGGCGCCAGCCATGCGATTAACTCTGCTCGCCGCCCGCTGCACGAGTCCGTCGCCGAACTCGCCCCGCAGGGACCGGACGTGGTGATCGAAGCCATCGGACTGCCCGCCACCTTCCGGGCGGCCGTTGACGAGGTCGCTTTCACCGGTCGGGTGGTCTACATCGGCTACGCCAAGGAGCCGGTGGCCTATGAGACCAAGTACTTCGTGCAGAAGGAGCTCGATATTCGCGGCTCGCGCAACGCCCTGCCGGGCGACTTCCGTGATGTCATTCGCCTGCTCGAAACCGGGCGTTTCCCGCTCAACCGCCTGGTCTCGCGAATTGTGCCCCTGGCGCAGGCCGGCGTGGCTCTGCAGCAGTGGAGCGAGAATCCGGCCGCGTTCACCCGGATTCTGGTAGAGATGGGCGCGTAGCTCAGCACCGGCTCTGACGTGTTCGTTTCGTCCGCAGATTAAGCAGATCGGGCACGGCGCGGAGCACCGTGCTACAGGGGAGGGGCAGCCCTGTAGAACAGGCTCCGGGCCGTTCCGGTGGCGCACGTCGGCCCGACGTGCGTCCCACGTAGGGGTGCCCCAGGCCCTTGGGACACCCGTCATGCGAGGCGCCTTTGCGCCACAGCGTCCTTGCGGCGCGACATGGGCGTCTGCTGCAGCACAGGCACCTTCAGCATTGCGCGGCATGGTTGACAGGACACCATGTATCACGGTAATGTATCACGCATGAAGACAACCACCATTCGAGAGCTGCGGCATGACACGACTACCGTGTTGGGATGGGTGGCCGGCGGAGAAACCGTGGAAGTGCAACGGCGCGGTGTGCCAGTGGCCGTCCTCTGCCCGCAAAGCCGGAAACAACGCATCGTAAGACCGGATTTTCTGGCCAGAATCCGGGCGGCCTACGGTGACAAGGTGCTGGCCACCACCGCGACCGACTTGGTGTCCGAATCCCGCGGTGAGCGATGAAGGCCTATGCCGATGCAGGGTTTCTGTGCTCCCTCTATGCGCCGGACGCGCATACGGTTGCGGCTGTGGCGCGTATCAAGCGGCAGACCCTGCCGCTGTCCGTCACCTGGTTGCACCAGTTGGAAGTCCGCAATGCGTTGCGACTGCGGGTGTTCAGAAGCGAGATCACACCGGCTCAACGTGACGCGTCGCTCAATGCCATGCTGGCCGACCTGGCGGCGAACGTTCTGGTTCACGCCGCAACGCCGCTGATGGATCTGACGACTGAGGCCGAGCGACTCAGTGTGCTGCACTCCGAAACACTCGGCACACGCTCCCTCGACATCCTGCATGTCGCCGCCGCACTGATACTGGGTGTCCCGGAGTTTCTGACCTTTGACCGCCGCCAGCATGCCCTGGCCACGGCGGCCGGATTGCAGGCGCCCATTCTGGTCCAGGACACGGATCGTTGATGTGGCAGCGCTTGTGTGCGAGCGTCACGCCGGGGGGCAGGTGACGCAGGTGGTGCACACGAACGCAGCGGCGGCGCGGTATTACCGTGCGGTGGCGCCGTGACGAGTTCCGTGTCGCCAGCCCGCGCTGGCTCTGACGTGTTCCTTTCGTCAGCATGCTGCGCAGATCGGGCACGGCGCGGAGCACCGTGCTACGGGGGAGCGGCCGCCTTGCAGAGCGGACCTCCGGGCCGTTCCGGTGGCGCACGTCGGCCCGACGTGCGTCCCAAGTAGGGGTGCCCCAGGCCCTTGGGGCACCCGTCATGGGATGCGCCTGTGCGCCACAGCGCTCCCCATTCGTGCGGTTTGATTGCGCGCCGAGTAATCGGCAGCATTGCGGCCCTCGTCTTTGAAAGAAGAGCGTGTGAACACGAAGGAGACAGACCACCCATGACACGACGCGACCTGGTGAAGGCGGCCATTCAGCATCGCGTGACGCCGCGCTGCCCCTATCTGATCGACCTGTGCGGCGAGACCATCGACCAGGTCAAGGCCCACACCGGCTGCGCCGACGTCGGCGTCTGGCTCGACAACGATGTCATGGACATCGGCGTGCCCTGGTGGGCGTGGGACAAGCTGGGCGCCGACTGGCGGGGGCCGGAGACACCGACCTCGCCGGTCTCGGTCATCGGCACCGGCAGCTACGAGAAGTTGGCCGACCGCGTCAAGGAGTTGCGCGAGCGCTCCGACACGCAACAGACGCTCCCCTTCGGCACGCCGGACGAGGTGCGCGCCGAGGCACGGCGGGTGCGCGACCTGCTCTCCGCCGGCGGCGGCTACATCTTCGCCCCGGCCCAGAGTATCCAGGGGGACGTCCCGCCCGCCAATATCGAAGCCCTGATCGAAGTGGCGCGCGAGGAGCGGTACCAGCAGGCCGACCCCGTCCGGGGCTCCATACCGCCCGAGCCTGTAGAGAAGAGACGCTGCACCGATTGCGGGGGTCAAGGGCCTGACCCCCGCCTACTTGGGAATCGATTCCAGCTCCCCCGTTCGGCACGCCCGGGACGCGGTTGGCACGGATGCTGCTTGCCTTCCATCGGCTGCCGGTGCTGTGACACGCGGCCCGCGGGGAACTCTGACACGATGCAGCACACGACTCGCTTGACCGATCTTCGCTGGCTGGCGCTGCTGGCCGTGCTGAGCGTGGCGGGTACCGTCGGCCGCGCGCCGGCTGCGCCACTCTCCACGGTCGACGCGACCGCGGTGCTGTTCGACCGCAACAACCGCGACCTGCAGTTGGTGGATGACCGGGAGTGCATGAGCGGCAAGGCCTTGGAGCTGCGCTTCAAAGGCAAGTCGGTGGCCTTCGGCGCCTTGCCGGTGCTGACATCCCCTCTGACTGGGACGCTGACGTCCGGTCTCTACCGGGTGACTGTGCGCATGAAGATGCAGGGGATGCTCCATTCGCTGGGCACCGGCATCACCCTCGGGGCCTGCGGCTGGAACCCCGAGTCCCGGCAGGTGTCCGCCTGCTTCGCCAGCCGTACGCTTTACCTGAACGAGTTCGTTGCCGAGGATGCCTGGCAGGAGTTCACGTTCGATTTCGACCATCACCCGGGTGACCTGGCGCGCAGGCGCCTGGATGTGGCCGCGGCAGATGCACTCCTGATGCGCCACGCCGAGGTCACGCGCCTGCCGGTCGAGCGTCGGCAGGCGTTGCGGCAGTGGATTCTCGACCATCCGTACCAGGTGCTGCCGCTGCAGGATGCTCCGGCCGGGCTGGACGCCCGTGTGGTCCACGAACTCAACGCGCATGGCGCCACGCCAACGCACGTAGCCATCACCGTCACCATCCCGCAGAACCGACCAGGCTACACCGGCGGTACGCGCGGCAACTCCACGCCCTATCCCTCGCTGCGCCGCCTCTACCTGGACGTGGTCCGCATCGAGCGCCTGCCCGAACCCGCCGTCCTGGTGCGTGACGTCCGCGCCCGGAAGGCGTGGCTGCGTCCGGGCGAGCTCCAGCAGTTCGAGATCGATCTGCACAACCGTAGCGGCGCCGCGCAGTCCGGCAAGCTGGCTCTCACGGTGGAGTCGGGCCTGGGTCTCCGTACACCACTGCCCGGCGTGGCCTTCGCGCTGCCGGACGGCGCGTACACCTCCGTGATCGTCGACTGGAGCGTCCCGGCCAGCCATCCGCTCTGGGGGCAGACGTTTTCCGCTGCGGCCGAGGTCGGCGGGCAGGCGGTTAGCGCGTGGCGCACCTGGTTCACCGTCCATCCGCGCAACGTGGCGGTCATGATCCCGTGGAGCGAGGGCTATGCTGAAATCGAGGCGGGCCGTTTCTGCCACCCGACCGCCAGCAAGCCCAACGTCGCCAACCTGTATGAGTTCTGGGCGCCCACCCCCTACGATGCGGCCGGCCTGGTGCCGGAGGATCTGGAACAACCCTTCATGGCCGGCAACTCGGGCAAGGTTGAGAGCCTGGTGACCCAGGCCGAGAAGGCCGCCGCGCTCCACGAGCGCGGCATCGGCGCGTTGTTCTACTGCGAGGCCCACGGCACCGGGCTCAAGGCCTGGGACCTCTACTGGGACCACCCCGAATGGTGTGCACCATCGGAGCCGACCTCCGACCTGTTCTACCAGAAGCGGCGGGATGCCTGGCCCGCGGTCAGGACCTGGTATCTGCAGTCGGAGGGTCGCAGTAAGCAGGGCCGCGGCCTGCCGCTCAGCGCCGACGAACAGGCCGCCCTGGAGCAGCCGGCGGTTGAAAAGCTGCCCGACATTGCCCACGTGGGGTTCGTCACGCTCAACGGCCTGTTTCCCGAGGTTGTCGACAGCATCATCCGCGGCCATATCGCCCTGATGGAACGCGTGCCCTATGTCGGCTGCCGCTGGGACAGCGCCAAACCGCTGGCCTGCCTGAATACCGATGCCCTGGGCCGAGACCTGGGCCGCACGCCGGCCGAACTGGACGAGCTGACGGTACAGAACCTCGCGCGCTACTTCCGCGAGATCCGCGCCCGGCACCCGGGTTTCGAAGTGGGCTTCAATTACGGACACAGCGCCCTGATGGGCAAGCGCGATGAGCCCTTCGACTTCGAGGCGGCGGCGCGCGTGCTCGACGACGACCCGGTCTGCCGCGCGATCCTGGCCGATGGCGGCTACATCCTCGAGGAGTCCTGGGGCCACTCGTTCGAGATGTGGAACGACTACAAGATCGTGGCCCGCAACTACCTGCGGGCCTGCCGCGCCGAGAGCGCGGCCTACAAGCAGGCCGGCGGCCACCACGGGCATATGTTCCGCGACAACGGCGTTGCGTATACCCCGGACGACATCTACCAGCAGCTCTTCTCGCTGCTGGGCGGCGCCCACCTGACGCTGGTGAACTATGGGCCGATTCCGGAGAGTTCGTACGACCTGGGGGTCTATGCGGCCCGCTTCGCCGAGTTCTTCTGGGACCCGAAACTCCGCCAGCTCACGCATCTCGACGAGAAGGTGCAGGTCGAGACCGACGCCGACATCTGGGCCAGCGAGGCCGGATTCGAGAAAGATACCGACGCCGGCACGCGGCTCTACGTGCTGCCGCTGATCAACCCGCCGGTGACCGAGCGCTGGCTGAAGAACCGCTACGGGCTGCTGCCCGCGCCGATTCGCCAGCCGTTGGCCGTGACCGTGGCGGTGCCGCAGGGGTTCAGCAGTGTCAAGGCGGTCTTCAGTCTTGAGAACAACCCCTGGCCTGAGGTCGTTCCGCTGAAGTTCGAAGCCGACGACCGCGAAGTGCGGTTCGAGTTTCCCGAACTGGTGACCTTCAAGGTTGCTGTGGTGGAGTTCGCCAAATGATCAGCCATTTCCCGCATGCCCGGAATCGCGCGCCATCCGCTGCGGCACGGGGACTCCTGCTGCTCGCGGCGGTCGCACTGCTGCTGGCAGTGCCCGCACCCCTGCCGGCGGCCGATGAAGGCGTGCACGCCAGCCTGATCACGGACGAGGATGGCGACGACGCCATCCTGATGGAGTCCGAGTGGATCAGCATGCACCTGCTGCCCTGGCGGCAGGCCCTGATCAACCGCTTCGTCTTTCGGCCCACGGGCAACGACATCGTCGAAGCTACTAATCCGAAACACCGCATGGGCGGGGGCGGTGGCATACTGATGGACTGTCTCTGGGAGCAGGACTGGCGCTTTCAGGAGCTGGCCTACAAGCAGTACAAGTACCAGGTCACCAAGAGCGGACCCGGCGAGGCCCAGGTGGTGTTCGAGACCGACATCACCGGCTGGCTCGGGACGGCCGGCAGCGGCGTCATCTCGGACCTGCTGTCTGACCTGACGCTGCGGCGGACCGTCACCCTCAAGAGCGGCCAGCCCTTTTTCCGCTTCGACTTCGAGTTCGTCAACCGGGGCGAGCACGCCAAGCGTCCCTCCTTCTGGGTCCACAACAACAGCTACGTGGCACGCGGCGGCCGGGACACCGTGGTCCGTCCGACCGACCAGGGTCTCTGCGCCATCGGCGGCGACGTGCAGGCCTATGCCGGGCCGCCCGCGGTCCAGTTCATCGACTTCTTCAACCATGGCTGGACCGCCGACATCTCCAAGGAACGGCGCGAGGGCATCGTCTACCTGATGGACTACGACTACGTCGAGAAGCTTTACAACTGCTTCTTCGAGGGCGGCGACTCGGGCACCACCGAGTGGTGGTATGACAGCATTCTGGTGTTCAAGGACCGCCCCTGGAAGGGCCGGGTCTACATCCTGCCGATTATCGGCCTGGGGCGGGTCGACTACGCGAACCGCTATTTCATCGCGGCGGTCGAGCCCACGCGCGACGAGGGGCGCCTCTCGGTCGGGTTCGCGCTCACCTCGTCGTACGAGAGCGCCGCCAAGATTACCCTCAAGACCGAGGTCGTGTGCGATCTGGAGAAACCGGCCGGCGAGCGCCGGACCGTGGCGCTGCCACCGGCGGCGTTCGACGGCCTGACGCTCCAGCCGCGGCGCGAGGTCAGCGTGGCCGAGTTCGCTGCGGACGACCCCCTGTTGCTGAACATCACGGCGCTGGTGGAACTGCCGGATGGCCAGGTCGAGAAGTTCCAGTTCCAGCGCTTCTACACCGGCGAGTACAAGCTGAAGGGCAACCGGACCATTCAGGGCGGTCCCCTGGTGAAGCTCGATCGCCGCGTGCGTAACCCCTTGGTACCGGAGGTGCCACCGGACTTGACCATCAACCGCACGGCGTTCAACGTCTTCGGCATCCACGGCTTTGGCACGCTGCGCCTCGGTCTTGAACAGGCCGTGAAGCAGCTCATCCCGAACTCCCGGTACGAGATCGGTTACTGCACGGGCACGGCCGGCGCGCAGAACGGGCTGACCGACTTTCCCTACGACTACGCGCGGCTTTTCGACTGTCGCGTCATGGTGCTGTCCAATATTCAGGACAAGGAGTTTCGACGCATCGGCGCGTCGATCCTGCTGCCCTACCTGAAAGCCGGCGGCGGTCTGGTAATCGTCGGGGGGCAGTATGCCTTCTCCTATGAGTTGGAGGAGCATCCCATCAACCAGTACTACCCGGTGGCGGTGCACCCGAACAGCATCCAGCCCGGTCCGTTGCAGTTGCAGAGCCCGCTGGTGCCTGACCACCCCGTGTTCCGCGGCATTGATCTCACCCGTTTGCCCGTACTTCTCTACGCGCACGACATCTCCTTGAAGCCCGGCTCCCAGGCCCGCGTCTTGATGAAGGCCGGTGACAAACCTTTCCTGATCGAACAGCGGGTGGGCAGCCAGATTACCCTGGTGGTGGCGGCCAATCCGTTCGGCGCCTCCGGCGGGCCGGGTGGCCAGGTGTCGCTGCGCGACTGGCCGGAGTGGCCCAAGTTGTTCGCCAATGTCGTTCGCTACGCGGGCCAGGATCTGAAGTAGGAGAATGCACACCATGTCCGACACGCCGATCGAGATCGACGAAGCGCGTTTCCGTGAACTGACCGGCAAGATCGCGCGGGTCCGCGCCGAGATCGGCACGGTGATCGTGGGGCAGGACGAGATCATCGAACAGGTGCTGATGGGCATCTTTGCCGGCGGCCATTGCCTGATGATGGGCGTGCCCGGCCTGGCCAAGACGCTATTGGTCAGCACCCTCTCGCAGGTGCTCGATCTCGAGTACAAGCGCATCCAGTTCACACCCGACCTCATGCCCGGTGACATCACCGGTTCGGAGGTGCTCGAAGAACAGGCGGACGGCCGCAAGGATTTCCGCTTTGTCCACGGTCCGCTGTTCGCCAACATGATCCTGGCCGACGAGATCAACCGCACTCCGCCGAAGACGCAGGCCGCGCTCCTGGAGGCGATGCAGGAGCACAAGGTGACCGTCGGCAGCCGCACCTACACGCTCAAGGAGCCCTTCTTCGTGCTGGCCACCCAGAACCCGATCGAACAGGAGGGCACCTATCCGCTGCCGGAAGCGCAGCAGGACCGCTTCATGTTCTTCCTGGCCATGGACTACCCCGAGGCCGACGAGGAGGTCGAGGTGCTGCGACGCACCACGGGCAACCGTGGCGCCCGGCCCGTGCCGGTGCTGCACGCGCAGGACCTGATCGAGATCGCCCGCATCGTACGCGAGATCCCGATCAGCGAGCCGCTGCTCCATTACGTTACGCGCCTGGTCCGCTGCACCCGCACGCGGCGCGGGCGGGAAGGGGACGCGGTCGTGCCGGAGTTCATCCGCAAATACCAGCAGTGGGGCGCCGGGCCGCGGGCCGGGCAATACCTGGTGCTGGGGGCCAAGGCGCGCGCTTTCCTGCGCGGCCAGCCGCACGTGGCAGCCGAGGACATCCGTGCCGTGGCCCACCCGGTGCTGCGCCATCGCATCATCGTCAACTTCGCGGCCGAGGCGGATGGCATTACATCCGACAAGCTGGTCGACAGGATTCTGGAACACGTGCGGGAGTGACATGGGCACCCTCGCCGAAAATCCCTTCGCCCTGCTCGACGGCCAACTTGCGGACCGCATTCGCGAACTCGAGTTCGCCTCCCGCCTGCGGGTCCAGGGCGTGCTGCAGGGCGGTAATCCCTCGACCCTCAAGGGCTTCTCGTCGGACTTCCGCCAGCACCGCCAGTATTACCCCGGCGACAGCCTCCGGCACCTGGACTGGCGTGTGCTGGGCAAGTCGGGGCGACTCGTGGTTCGCGAGTACGAGGAGCTGACCAACGCCCAGGTCACCGTCGTGCTGGACATTTCGGGCTCGATGGGCACCGGCGCCCACGGTCCCGCGGGGTTCACCAAGCATGCGTTTGCCGTGCGCAATGCTGCAATCCTGCTCTATCTCGCGAACCTCCAGCATGACCAGTTCTCTCTGGCGCTGTTCCGCTCCGACTGCGTGGTGCACCTGCCGTTTCGCTCGGGGCGCAACCATCTGGTGCGCGCGTTTGCGGCCCTGCTCGAACCGGACGCCTCCGGCCCGACCGATTTCGTGCGCGGCCTGGCTGGCTGCACGGCGCATGTACGGCGGCGCGGTCTGACCGTCGTGCTCTCGGACTTCATGGACGACCCCGCGGTTGTCGTCCGCCAACTTGCAAGCCTGCGCTTCCGCGGCAGCGACGTGCTGGCCCTGCAGGTGTTCGATCCGGGCGAGGCGGACCTCGACTTCAACTCCATCACGCGCTTCCACGATCCTGAGACCGGCGCCGTGCTGGTGGTGGATCCCATCGGGGTGCGGCGTGAATACCGCCAGGCGTTTCTGGCTCACCAGGGAGCGCTGCGCGATGCGTGTCGCCGGCAGGGCTTTGACCACACCGTCCTGCCGGTTGGCGAGGCGTACGAGGAACCGGTCTTCGCCTACCTGCGCTGGCGCCAGGCGACCGCGCGCGGATGAACCAGCCGACATGACCTTTCTCGCCACCAGCTACGTATGGGTGCTGCCGGTCGCGCTACTGCCGATCGTCATCTACCTGCTCTTTCGCCGCCGCAAGCGCGACGTGGCCTGGGGCGCGATTTACATTCTGCGGCGCGTGCTCGAGAGCCGCCGACGCTTCCGGGCTTGGTTGCAGTACCTGATCCTCGCCCTGCGCGTGCTGGCGCTGGCGGCGCTGGTCGCGGTCTTTGCCCGGCCCACGGGACCCCGGCCAAAGGTCGCGGAAGGGCGCTTTCCTGAGCCGCCGCTATCGACCCATCGCGTGATCCTGCTGGACTCTTCGGCCAGCATGGCCGCGCGCCACGCTGCCGGCACGCGCCTGGAGGCGGCGCTCAACCTGTGCCGCAGATTCCTGACTGGCGGTCGCGCGCCCGCCCAGCTCGACCTGCTGCCGTTGGACGGTCGCGACACCGTGCTCAGTTGCACCGACCTGCCGGTGTCGCCAAGCCGTCGCGAGGAACTTCTCGCGGCGTGCGGCGCGCCCGCCGGCACGGCGGATCTCGCGCGTGGGCTGCGCACCGCCACCCGCCTGTTTCGGGCCAGTCCCTTCGAGCACCGCGAGCTCTATATCCTGTCGGACTTCGCGGCCCGGGACTGGCGTGCCCCGCAGGAGCTCACTGGCCTGCTGGCTGAGTTGCGGTCGACCGGCGTGCGGATTCGATGTCTCAGCTACAGTAACGCCCGCGTCAGCAGCTTTGCGCTGCTCGATCTGACAGCCCACAGCGACCTGCTGCTGGCCCGCCAGCCTGCTTTGTTCTACGCGCGTATCGGCTACTATGGCACGCTGCCCTCAGCTGAGACGGTGTTGACGGTCGAGGCCGATGCCGGCACTTCAGCCGTACGGGTCCTGCTCGAGGAGTCGCTGAATCTGGCGCCGGGTGAGAAGACGCTCGCCTTTCCTCTGGAGCTGCCTGCCGGTCGCCACACCCTGACGGCCTCGGTCCGCGGCGATGACCTGGCGTCCGACAACACGCTCACGCGCACGGTCGAGGTGCGGCCGGTCCTGAACGTGGCCGTGGTCCAGGACATCACGGACGCCAAGGGCTTCGACAACCCGCGGACGTGGCTGAGTCTGGCGCTGGAAAAGACCGGGACTTCCGCCGCGCCCACCGCACCGGGTGTCGCCGGACCGCGGGTGAACTCGACCGCGGAGGCCGTTGCGAACGCGAATGCCGCCTCGCAGAACCGCGACCTCGACGCAGTCGACCAGGCGGGTAAAGCGTTCGAGATCATCCTTCAGGGCAAGATCCCGGAGCAGTTGAACACGGAACTGCTGACGACCCTGGACTTGGTGATCGTGTGTGGCGTCAGCCGCATGCCGCCGGAGGCCATCGAGGGCCTGCTGGGGTATGTGCGCCAGGGCGGCGCGCTGCTGCTGGCGCCCGAACCGGATACGCCGCGCGAGGACTTCAACGCGACCTACGCAGCCCTCGCGCCCGCTGCGCTTGACGCGCCGCGTTACCACGACCAAGACCCTGAGCGCTACGAGTCGTGCGTGACGGAGAACCCGGACCTTCCGCTGCTGCGCGAGCTCGAATCGCCCGAGCACGGCCACCTCACCAACCCGCGCTTCTACAACTGGTTCACGCTCCGGCTGGAAGCGTTGTCCGACCGGCGCGGTGAAGTCCTCCTCTCCTTGAGCGACGGGGCCCCCTTGCTGCTGGAGCGCCGCATCGGGCGTGGTTCGGTGCTGCTTTGGACGGCTGGTCTGGGCCAAGCCTGGCACTCCATGGTGGTTCATCCGGCCTATCCCGTTTTTCTCACGCGGTTCGCCACCCTGGCGGCTGCCCGGCGAAGCTTTCCGCGTAACCTGAACGCCGGCATGCCGGTGGTGATGCCGACCACCGCCGCGCAGGTGCGGGTGGTCCGTCCGGATGGGGAGTCCGAGGTCGTGGCCACGGCTGCGCTGGGGGAGCGCCGATTCGTCCGCTACGAGAAAACCGATCTTATCGGAGTCTACGACGTGCGCGAGGACCTGGCGTCTACGACCTCCGGCGCCCTGTTCACGGTCGCGGACGCCATGCCGGAATCGGACCTGCGTCCGCTGAGCGGCGAACTCGAAGCCGGCGTGGAACGGGCCACAGGCGCGGCACTGCTCCATTCGGAGTCCGACCTGGTTCGAGAGGCGGCGAGTGCCTACCCCGGCCGCTCCTGGATGCTGCCGACCGCGCTGCTGATGGTGTTGGCCCTGCTGCTCGAAGCGGCTCTCTCGCGGTGGTGCTTCACATGAAACCGGTGTCCACAGAGTGGTTCGTCTACAGCGAGACCGGTGTGCCGGCCTGGCTGGTGGCGGTGGCACTGCTGCTGGCCTTGTGGGTCACCCAGCGCTGGTTGCGTCGCGAGTGCCGCGGCCGGGATAACGCGGCGGCGCGCTGGCTGCCCGCGACTCTGGCGGGCGTCGTGCTGCTGGCTGGCCTGGTCCTGTGGCGGCCGGTCATCACCCGCACCGCCACCTGGGAGCATCGGGCCGAGATCGTGGCGGTCACTGACCCATCGCTGAGTATGCAGCGCCCGGCCGGTCCGAACGTGGTGACGGTACAGTTGGACCTGGCGGCGGTCTGGGATGCGCAGGCAGTCTCGGGACGTTCGCTGGCCGCGCGCGAACTGAGCGCGCTGCTGGCCGCGGCCGGCCAGCGCGCTGCGCCGCTGGTCGTTGCGCTCGAGCGCCTGAACGGCGAAGCTGCCCAGGGACTGCCGCCCGGCGCCGAAGCGTTGCGCCGGGTGGACGAGTACCGCGTTCTGCACGGGGCGCTGCGGGCAGGCGTCGCCCAGGCGGTCACGGCCGTGCAGCCCCTGATCCAGGGGCCGGCGGCCGTCGCGGCACCCGACTCCCGTAGTGTACTCGGCGATGTGCTCGCGACGCTCGAGAAGGCGCTTGCCAGCCTGCCCGATCCGGTGCCGCCCGGTGACGCCGTCTCCGCCGAACAGCTTGTCGCCCTGGTGTCGCCGCTGCAGGCCGTGAACCGCGTCCTCACGAGCTGCCTGCCGCTGTTGGACCAACTCCAGGCGAGCGCCGACGGTGCCTTCGCGGCGGCCCATGCCGAACGCCTGGACCCCGTGCTGGCGCAGGCCGCCCAACGCACCCGCGCCGAGCTGGCCGCACAGGTCGCTACTGCGCTGCCGCCGGGCGTCCAATTGTTTGCGCCGGTCGGCGAACGGCTTCAGACCGACCTGTATGCGCAACTCGATCAGGCGCTGACCAGTCGGCGGGGACAGGTGGTCTCGCACTGCGTGCTCTTCTCCGATGGTGCCCATAACGGCGCGCCCGCCTTGGAACTCCCGGCGCGACTTCCGCGCGATGGCATCAAGCTGGTCGTGGTGGGCACCGGACTGTCCGATGCCGGGGTCAACGACGTCGTCCTGCTCGACTGGCGCCTGCCACGCGTACTGGTCAGCACGCGCGAGGCCATGGTGGAAGCTGACGTGAAGGCCCGTCCGGGAACACCCTTTGCGGTTGGCCTGACAGTCGGCGAAGAGGCGCTGGCAACAGCAGAGGCGGTGGCGGACGCCGATGGTCTGACAACCGTCGCTTTGCGGTTCAAGGTACCGGCCGAGGGGCGGCAGGTGCTGCGGCTGGCAGTCGCGAGTCCGGCGGACGCAGTGCCGTCCAACAACGCGCTGCAATTGCAGGCCGACTGCCTGGCCCGTGAACCTCGCCTGCTGCTGGTGGGCCGCGTCCCGGACTGGGATACGGCCTGGTTCAGTCTGGCCACCGAGCGCCAGAGTTTGCCCCTGAGCCAGGTGTTCACAGCCGATGAGGCCCCCAAGCGTGGCGGTCTCAGTCGGGCCATCCCCGGTTCGCTGGTCCAGTGGGGCCGCTACCGCGCCGTTCTGCTGCACGGTCCGGCGTTTGCCGGGTTCAGCGCGCAGGATGCCGATGACCTCTACCGGTACGTCTGCGAGAAGGGAGGAACACTGTTGGTGTTTGCCGGGGACCCGGCGGGCTACGGTGCCGCGCTGGCTGGCCGCTTTGGCTGGAGTCTGCCGCCGCGGCGCCTCGAAGGCGCGCTGCGGTTGCCAACCGGCGCCACCCATCTGCCGTGCCTGCGCCTGGGCATCGACGGTCCGCAGAACGCCCGCCTGTTCGCGGCCCTCGGCAATCCGGCGGAGGCCGTCCAGGTGCCGCCTCAGGACGTCGTGCTCGTGGAGACCGAACGCGGCGAAGCGGTCTGTTCGCTTGGGTTCTACGGTCGCGGCAAGGTGGTGCAGTGGGGGCTGCGGGGGCTGCATCGCATGCGCGAGTACGACCACGCCGCCGTAGTGGACCGCCTGGTTGATGGCATGGTGGGGGAGCTGGCGGCGCCGCTATTTCCGGAGGGCACCGACGCGGCGCTGGCCCTCTATCCGCCCTTGCCGACGGCCGGGCGGCCGTGTCTCGCCATCCTGCCCGCTGCACCGTCGGCGGCTGCGCTCCGGTTCGACGGACAGGCGCTGGCGTCCGTCCGCATGGCGCACAGCAACGCCACCTTCACCTGGGTGCCCACGCAGCCTGCGGCGACGCTTTCAGTTGGGGATGCGGCGGTGCAAGTGGATGTTAGCGACAATCCGGGCATGGAGGCGCTGCACGCCGGCTTCGACGAGCCGTTTCTGCGCCAACTGGCTGCCGCCGCGCAAGGCGACTACCTGCCGGCGGTCGAAGCGGGCAGGGCGCTGGCAGCCATTGCTCCTCCGACATATACCACCAAGCGCGCGACGGTATGGCACCCCGGCAGTTCCGCGTATTTGCTGACCGGACTGGTCCTGGCCGCCGCCTTCCATTGGGTGCTGCGCAAGCTGGCGGGTCTGGCAATGTAGACTTTACCGACAGTCAATGTCATGAAGGGCCACCACATACCTCATCTTCCCGCGAACCTGCCGCCTTGGCTGCGGAGTCGGCTGCGCGCCTTTGAACAGCGGGTGCGGTGGGTCGGCGCGGCGGCCGACCTGGCTGGGCTCTTGCTGGTCTGCGCAGGCCTGACGACGCTCTTTTGCGCCTTCGACCGCCTGGTGGACGTACCGGGCGCCTGGCGCCTGCCGGGTCTGCTGCTGACCGGGCTGTCGTCTGCGGCGCTGGCGGTGCGGCTCCTGGTTCGTCTGGTGCGCCCGCCCGACTACGACGCGCTGGCGCACCAGCTCGATCAGGCTGCCGGCGACTCGCGCGGCCATCTGCGCTCGGCACTTGACTTCTGTCGCCGCCAACTGCCGGAGGCCTCGTTCGCCGGCCTCACCCGCGAGCGTGCCCAGGCCCTGTGGGCCAGCCGGCCCGTGGGACCGTGCGTGAACTGCCGCCCCCTGCGGCGGGTGGCGGCAGCCGTCGCGCTTGCGGCCGTGCTCGCCGGCCTCTGGCAGGTCGAGTGGTTACGCGCGGAGCTGCTGGTCCGCCGCTTTCTCGATCCGCTCGGTAATCACATGCGCCCCACGGCCACCTGGTTCGAGGTCGAGGCGCTGCCGGATACACCGCTGCACGGCGGTGACGATTTCACAGTCCGGGCGCGCCTGTGCGGCCGCCCCGTTGCCAATCCTGCACCGCTGATGCGCCTCACGTCCGGCGGCGCGACGGCTTCCGCGCACCGCCTGCAGGCCGGCCGCGACGGCACCTGGGAGCTGGCGCTGCGTGACGTCCGCGCCGAATTCGCTTTTCAACTGGAACTCGGTTCTGCCCGAAGCGCCGTCTACCGCGTGGCGGTCGATCCGCGTCCGGCTGTCGAGCAGATCCACGTCACCTACCAGTTCCCCGCCTATTCGCGCCTGCCGGAACGTCAGGAGATCCTGGCCGGGCGCACTATCACCGCGCTGGACGGCGCCAAGGTGAAGGTCGAGCTGCGCTGCAACATCCCGCTGGCAAGCGCGACTGCCATGGCCGAGACCGAGCAGCGCAACTTCACGGTCGACGCGCGCGACCGGCGCCGGGCCGCGCGCTACCACTTCGTGTCGGCCAACGAACGCCACGATCTCCTGCTGCGCGCCGACAACGGCCTGGAGAGCCGCGCCGAGCCTCCAATTCACTTTCGCGTGGTGCCCGACACACCACCAGTCGTGATCCTGGCCAGCGATCCGGGCAGCCGGGCCTTCTTCCCAAACGAGGTCATCAGCCTGGCTTACCGGGCGCAGGATGATCTCGGCCTGGCCGAAGTCGCGCTGATCGTGCCCGGAAGCGATTTCAGCCAGGAGGCCGAATTGGAGAAGTACGGCGCCCGCGAAACGGCCGGGACCATTCACGTGCCGGTCTCGGCGCTGGTCAAGCCCGGCGTCAGCGCGGTGCAGTTGCGCGTGACGGCCCTGGACACCAAGGGCCAGCGCTCGGCCAGCCCGCCGGTCACCCTGCGGATCGCCGCCAACTCGTACGATCGCCAGTTGCGCGCCGCGCTGCGCGGGTTCACGGCCACCGAGCGGTCCGGGAGTCCGGATAAGGTCGAGCGGTTGGGATTCCCGGCCCTGGTGCGGCAGGCGCAGAAGCTCACGGACCTGCGCACCCTGAATGCCAAGCTCATCGTGCTGCGCGAACTGCTGACCGACGGCGCCCAACCGGGAGCCAGCGAGCAGGGCCAGGTTGATGAAGCGCGCCGGCTGACGGCCTTGGGCGGTCCGGTCTTCCCATTTGTGGTTCCGTACGTGATCCTGGGCCATGGCAGCCTGCGGGCCATCGATGTGCTGGGCCGTGCACCCATGACGCGCCGACTGCAGCAGATCGTGCGCGACGCGATTTGCGGCGCCGAACTCGCCATATCGCCCGAAGCCCTGACGGCGTCTTTCGAGGCCGCGCTGCGATCCGCGAACCCTAAGGCCGAACTGGCGACGGTACAGGCCTTCGTGACCGCGGCCGTGGACCGTCAGCAACAGGTCATGCAGGTTCTGGACGACAACCACCGCACACTCCAGCTCGAACTGGCCGGCTACCTGGCATCCACGCTGGATGTCACGCTGCGAAGGGCAGGGGAGTTTGGCCTGGTGGACAGCGATGCCCGCGGCGTCGCCCTCGCAAGCCTGCGGGAACTGGCCGCGCTGCTGGCCGGACCGTTGCTCGACCTGGTGGACGAGGCCAGCCGGACCTCCCTCGCACAAGCCCTGCAGGCGCCGAACGAGCCGGACGTGCTCGCGCAGGCCGGGCCCCTGCTGGCCCCCATTGCCCGGCGTCTGACCGCGGCGGCCGCTGAAGTCGCCACCCGTCAACCGGCCGCGCGGCTGCCCGTGCACGACTACCTGCGCGCGGTCGGACCGACCCCGGGTCCGGATTGGGCGGCCACCTATGCACTCTGGCTGGATATCCAGATGGACGACGTTGACGCCGAAGAGGAGTCTCTCCACCGCCACGCCCTGGTCCAGCTCAGGTATGCAGCCACGGGCACGCTCGATCCCGGCGACGTGGCGGTGCTGCCGGACGCGCGCAAACTGGACCTGTTCGCCACGCTTGCGCGCTTCGCCGAACAGGCCGCCGCCCTGCGTGTCGGCCTGGCCACGCGGCAGGCGATCGTGGGGCAGCCCACCTTCGAGCCCGCCTGGCTGCGTCTGCGCGAGTTGGCGTTTGAACTGGGCCACCTGAGCGGCGCCGCGCCGGATGCCGCTCGGCTGGAAGCCTTCAGCAACACGCTCGTCCCGCTTGCCGGCTGGCTGCCGGACGACCCGGCGGTCGCCGGCCTGCTGGCGGCGCTGGCCAACTGGGAGGCCGAGGCCCGCGCGCTGGCGCTGACCCTGTTGCCCGAGGCCCGCCGCCGGCTGCAGGCGCGCGTGGCCGCGGCCGACCACTGGACGGAAGACATGGCTTTGGCGATTGACCGCTACCGCGAGGCCGTGGCCGAACAGATTAGGATCCTCGAACGTACCCGCGACGGCGAGATGGCCCATCGCAACCTGCCGGCCATGGGCGGGCGGCTGAACCTGCTCTCCTGTGCCGTGCTGAAGATCCTCGATATCCGCGAGGCGGCGGGCTTGCTCGGGGCAAGCACCGACCTGCCGGACCTGGACCGGCTGGCAGCGCTGCGCGTGGCCCTGAAGCAGGCTCAGGAGCATCTGGACAAGGGCGTTGGCTCACCGATCAACAACGTTGGCAGCAGCGCGCTCTCCAAGGGCGAGGTCGAACTGCGGGCCTGGAAGGGTAAGTCGGGCTCCTGGGAGGAACACAGTCGCCTGCTGGCCGACCTGCGCGGGCTGTTGGCGCTTGGACCCGTGAATGTGGAGCACTTGAAGCGGCAGGTCATCCTCCACCGCTATGAGCTGGAACGCAAGGCGATCGGTGCCGCGCTGGCCGTCGCCTCGGCGCCTGCCACCAATGCCGCCGCGCTGCTGGCCAGCGCCGCCAACGACCGGCTGGCAGCGCCCGCCTTCTGGGGCTGCCTGGTCGATGTCGCGGCGGGATTGCGCCAGGCCGTGGCTGCCGGTCCGCGCGAGCGTGTCGTCGAGCGGCTCGCCGCCTTGCAGGCGCTCGCCGCCCAGGCCGGTCCGCTGCCGCGTGAAGCCCTGAGCCTGGGCGCATTGCCGGAGCGCGGCCAGGCTGGTCTGGCGTCGGAGGAGGCCGCGCGCGATCGCTTCGTGGCCGAACTGGACGAACTGCTGGCCGAACTCCAGCCATTGACAGTCCCCCCCGCGGTCTTCGCCGACTCGGAGCGCCGTCAGCAGCAGCAAGTGGCTGTCTGGCAAGAGCGGTTCCGCAGTGGCATCGCGACCGGCAGTAATGACGCCGGGCGCGTAGCCATTGCCTGGGCGGTCACCGACCTGGAGTGGAACCGGCGCAAACAGGAGTCCGCCAGCCGGCAGGTCGGCGTCGGCGGCCTGTCGGCGGCCTTGGAGGATGAACTCGGGACGCTCAAGCTTCCGCGTCATCTCTACCTGGAGCTCAAGCGGGCGCGTGAGGGCGCGATGCCGGAGTTGTACAAGGAGCGCAGTCACAGATACCTGAGCACGATTATGGAGCAGGCGCGATGAACACGCAGCCAAACACATCAGGCCAGGCAACGGTCGCGGCTCGCCGCAGTCTCGCCAAGCTTTGTCGACGAAGCTCGCGACAAAGCTCGCGACAAAGAAGCGATGTACGTGCGTCGCATCTCACCACGAGGCTTCCGAGCAGCGTGGCGCTGGAGGGCGAGACTGTGGCGAGCCGCCCCATGTCTGTCGTGCGCTCCGCCCTCCAGACGCTGGCCAGCCTCGTGATTCTCTCTTCTTGGCACACATCTGCTGTGGCCGACGTGACGGTACAAGGCAGCCAAGCTGAGCCCGTCACCTCCGCATCCACCCTCCCATCCGGCCCCGCGGCCGAAGCGGCCCGCCTGCGCGAGCGCGACCAGCGGCGTGAGATGGTTGAGCGCGGGCTGAAGTATCTTGTGGGTATTCAAAAGGACGGCAGCCTGGGCGATCATCGGCCCAAGGCGGTCACGGCCCTGTATCTGCTGGCCTGTCTTTCCAGCGGCCACTTACTGGACGATCCGGTCTACGGCACATCGATGCAGGCAGCGGCCGACTGGCTGCTTGCGAACAGTCCGCAGGCCTTCCTGGGCGGCACCGACGCGCCGGCCGAGGACCATGCCCTGGCGGCGATTGCCTGCCTGGAGTTGACCGGGACGGACCGTGATGCCAACCGCAACCTGGCTCTCTACAAGAAGGCCCGCGCGGCGCTGGCCTACGCGCTGCAGACACAGGATCAGTCGGCCGACGCGGCCTACGGTGGCGGCTGGCGGCCCGACGATCAGACGCGCCGGAACGACCGCGTACTGACCGCCTGGTACCTGCTGGAGCTGCGCGGGGCGCAGATCCGCGACGAATCCGTGCTCCGCAGCAGTGTTCAGCGTGCGACGGAGTACCTCAGTGCCAGTCAGAAGCGTACTGACGACGTTCGGTCGGACGAAAGGGGGGGCTTCTCTGTGGATGCCGCCGGACTGCCGGTGCGCGACGTCACCGGAGCCGGGCTGCTGGTGTCGACGCTCTTCGATGCGGCAGGCAGGCCGGAGCAGATCCGGCTGGCGCGGCAGTGGCTGCAGGCCCATCCACCGCGCTGGCAGGGTCCGCACTTTTACACGGCTCAGTTCTTCGCGGTTCGGGGTCTGTACCGCACGCGGACCGCCGCCGCGGATGATGCCTTCGACGCATACTTCCGGAAGCTGGTGCGCATTCTGCGCGAGCGCCAGGAGGCGGACGGCAGTTTTCCGTACCCGGCCGGCCATGCCCAGCCGATCCTGGCGATGGGCAGGGGCTACAGCACCGCCCTCGCGATCCTGATCCTCAACGTCGATCGCGGCTTTCTGCCGCTGGATCAGTAATCCGCGTAGAAGTGGCGCCGGATGGCGGTCTGAAGGGAATTGCCGGATATGCACGTGGCGATACGCGATTTCCTGCACGGGCGGGTAGCGGTGATCTATGTGGATGAACTGGCGGCTGACCGCAAGTTCGTGTTCTACGAAGGCAAAGCCTGTCGGCGGCGGTTGACGGCCGATGAGCGCATTCCCGAAGGCGATATCGAGGCCCAGGAGGAATTCAAGGAAGAGGCCGCGCACGCCAGGGAACTTCAACCCGTGCCCGACGTGACCGTGAGCGATCTGGACCTCAACAAGTTGAATGACTATATCCTCAGGCTCATTCAACTCGGCGCGGCCGAGACCTTGAAAGCGGATATGGAGGCTGCCCGTTCGTTCCTTGAACGGAAGGGCTTTACAAGAGATGGCCGTGTGCCGCATTGCGCCCGAGACCAAGCCAAGGAATCCGAAACTGGCCGATGTACTGCGGGTGTACCGCAAGTGGGAGGGTCGAAGCATCGGCATGCCGACGCTCGTCCGGCTCCTTGCGGCCTACGACCCTATTCCCGAACTACGGCGCCTCCTTGGGGCTTCATTCGACGGCCTGGACAACTTCCGCAAGCAGGTGCTGGGCATCGTGCTCCGGTTCAACCGGCACTCCAAGCAGGGCGTCGTGAGTGCACGACAGACGAGTCTGACGCTTTGGGAGGAAGGCGAAGGCGATCAACGGGACATTCGCGGTTACGAAACGCTCTACCGCAAGGTGAAATACGTCTTCAACCGGCTGGAGAAGGCCGGCTTCGTCGTGAAGAAGGCCGGTACGCGCGACTACGAGGTCAACGTGGACTACCTCAAGACGCATCTTCTGTGATAAGGTAATTCTGCCCGGCCCCAATGGCGACTACGCGCGTCTTCGCGTGCCCGCCGAGGCCCGCGGCTTCCAGACAGGAGAGAGACATGCCGAAGAAGACAAGCACACCGACGGAAGCCGATTTCGTTGCCTTCGCGGGGCTGGCCACGAAGCCGGCGGCGAAGCGGTCGGGGCCGAGGGCCACATGGGAACCCGCGCCGCGCAGTGCCCTGCAACTCAAGATCACGCTGCGCTACCTCACACCGCCCATCTGGCGGCGTGTGGTTGTGCCGGATAGCTACACGCTGGCCGACCTCCACTCGGTGATTCAGACGGCGATGGGCTGGATGGGAGGCCACATGCACGTCTTCAGGAAAGCGCGCCAGGGCTTTGGTCCGCAAGAGGAACTCCCGCAATCCGCGGCGCTTCAGCGCGTCGTGCAGCGCAAGGGCCAGAAGATCCTGTACGAGTACGACTTCGGCGACGGCTGGCTGCACGAAATCCTTGTCGAAAAGATCGTGCCGCTCGACACGAATGGCGTCTATCCCATCTGTGTGGACGGTGCGCGCGCGTGTCCACCGGAAGACTGTGGCGGCCCGCCGGGATACGCCCACCTGCTGGAAGCCTTTCGCAATCCCACCGTTGAAAACGAGGAACTGCGCGGATGGGCGGGCGGGAATCTCGATCCAGAAGCATTCGATGCCAACGCCGTCAACCGATGCTGGTCTGGGCAAAGAAGGCGTAAACAGAGATGAGCCGCCGACCCAAGGCAGGAGCGCGACGTGGAGACCGCGCTTCGGGAGGCCCAACCATGAAAACCCGCGATCGCTACCTCAAGATCGTCGAATGGTCCGACGAGGACGGCTGCTATGTCGGCACATGTCCGGGATTGATGCTGGGCGGTGTCCACGGCGACGACGAGACGAAAGTGTACGCCGAACTCTGCCAGACCGTGGAGGAATGGATCGCCATCCATGAGCAAGACGGCACACCCTTGCCGCCCGCTGGTAGCGGGAAGGAGTAATCCCATGTCGTTTCGGATGTTCCATGAGATTTGCCCGGAAATCGGTCTTCGCGAGACCCGGACCGTTGCGCTGACGCCCAACTCCGACCTCGGCCTTCCGGCGGACAACTATGCCTTCCTTGAAATGTACTGCTCCGATGCGGACTGTGATTGCCGCCGGGTGTACTTCCAGGTTATTGCCGAAAGCGATCCGGGCGTCGTGCTCGCGGTCATCTCATGGGGCTGGGAGCCGCTGGCGTTCTATCGTCGGTGGGGCAACTTCCCCAAGACCGCGAAGGACGCGAAGGGCATGAAGGGGCCCGCTCTCGCATTGATGAACAGGCAGTCGGATCTGGCACCCGCGCTACTTGAACTCGCTGAGAATGTTCTGCTCTTGTCGCCGGAGTATGTCGAGCGCATCAAACGGCACTACACGCTGTTCCGCGGGAAGATCGGTGGTCGAAAAGAGCGAGGGTTCGGAGAAGAGGCGCCCACCGCATGATTGATGAGTTACAGCAGGAGAACAACAGCCTCCGCGCCGCGAATAACGAAGCGAGGGCGTTGCTGGCGGCGGCCGCCGGCAGATTGCGCGCCATTCTCCATGACGAGGCCATCGAGGGGAAACCCCGATCGAGGCCACGACCGCCATGGAACTGGCGCTTGAAGCCATTGACACGGCGATTACGAAGCTGAAGACGGCTAGGCAGGCGGGAAAAGGGCCGACTGTCCCTCCGGGCGGTCCCACCCGGCAGCAGGGCCAGTTCCTCGCCTTCATCCGCGAGTACATGATGCGGAACCATGCCGGGGTCGCGCCCACCCATGCGAACCTGCAACAGTTCTTCAACCTCACGGCGCCATCGGTCAATTCCATGCTCATCCGCCTCGAACGACGGGGCTTCATCCGCCGTGTCCCCCATCAGGCCCGCGGCATTGAACTTACCGTCAACCCGGACTGGATTCCACCCCTCGACCGGCCGTTCAAACTACGGCAAAGTGCGGTTTTCATCACGGAAGCGGACTAGAACATAGACGGTGTCAGAGATGACCAGACAGCATTTCCTTGGCGTACTTGGCGTACTTGGCGTCTTGGCGGTAGAGATCAGCGCGATCTGCTCAGGTTCTGCCCCGTCCGAGCCCCGTTGACGTACGCACGGTTTTCGTGCACGTTTGGTTCATGGCAGTAGGAGCAAGAGCGATGACACATATCGGACGCAATGAGCCCTGCCCGTGCGGCAGCGGGAAATAATACAAGAAATACTGCCTCGCCAAGGATGAGGCCGAACGGTTCGCCATATCGGCGGAAGCGGCGAGTCCCGAGCCGACCGATGAGGATGCCGATGAGGCGTACGACTACGAACCACCGCCGGACGACGCAGCATAATGTGAGGATGAAGACGAGCAGACGTCAGCGAAGGTCCATGCTGATCTCGACGATGACGTGGTTCGCTACCCGAGGCCTCCGGACGAGTTGCCTGATCTCTCGCCCGCGGATAACGACCTGGTGGATGGATGGTGGAAGACGGCGAAAACGTTCTTCCGCAAGAGGCGGGACCCGGACGCGATGCTTCAGCACCTCGTGAGTTTCATGGACCAGCATCCCGCGCTGGTCACCCACCTGGAACTGGAGCATGAGTACCTGTTCGAACTGGGAGGCGAACTTGGCCGGCAGCGCGAGTGGTCGCGGTACGCGGACCTGCTCATGCGGCTTAGAGAACAGCACCCCGCTGCCTATGCGCGTGGGTTTGGCGTTCGACTCCACGGATCCCGTGCCACGCCTGATGCCGGAGTTCCCTGCCATTGAGTGTCATGCGGCCGGCTCGAGGCAGGCCGGTCGCTCCGACCTGCTATGAGCGGTGTTGTGCGCCTGGCCGAGTGGCAGGGTCGTGCGGTTTCGTGGGGAGCGTTCCCGCGAGCCGTGCCACGTCTGTCCGGCATGGGGTAAAGACCCCATTTGAGACGGTCGCCCCATCGGCTAAGCTCATCACTATATCGCTCGAATGCTCAACTCCGAAAGGGATCACCCGATGAATAGACATGGGATGCAGGCGGCGCTGACGGGTTAGGTCCTGGCGGCGGTCGTAATGATGCCGGGCCATTGTGCCTTGGCCGATGCCATCGACCTTGGCGCGGCCGACAGTTTTGCGGTTCTGGCCGGAAGCGGGATCACCGTTGCGGGCGCAGTGGATTCGACTACGATCACCGGCGATATCGGGTCGTCGCCAACCCCAAGCATCACGGGTCTTGAGAACGTGGTCCTGGTCGGGGTGAACTATGGCGGGGGTCCAACGACACAGGATGCCCAAGACGACCTGACCACGGCCTACAACAACGCTGCGGGACTATCGGGCACGACGGTCGCTGGCGATCTCGGCGGACAAACATTGACGGCGGGCGTCTACAACGATCCTTCCTCGATGGCAATCACCGGGACGCTGACGCTCGACGCTGGCGGCGATCCGAATGCGGTCTTCGTCTTTCAGGCCGGATCCACTCTCACGACTGCATCGGGCAGTCAGGTGGTCTTAATCAACGGCGCGCAGGCCGGCAATGTCTACTGGCAGGTCGGCAGTTCCGCGACGCTCGGGACAGACTCGGATTTCTCGGGCACCATCATGGCATTGATTTCCATCACGGTCACCACCGGCGTAACGGTTGATGGCCAACTGCTGGCAATCAACGGTGCGGTGACCCTGGACAACGATACGATTGTGGTGCCGGTACCCGAACCCAGTACGCTCGCCCTGCTGGGCGTCGGCGTCGCCACACTGGTTGGCTTCAGGCGGCGGATCGCGGCGCGCGCGGATGCGCGCCCTCCACGTGCCTGATCAACGCTGGCGCGCGAACGTGCGAGCGAGCGGCCTGGTGCGCCGCGTCAGATGTGAGCGACGCGGATGGCGGTTCGGCAGCCTGCGAAGGAGTACCGCCGATGAACGGAGCTTCCCACATCGCCCCCCGCACGCGTGTGACGGAAAGGCCCGTGTTGGTGGTTGCGCTCCTGGCGCTGGGCATATATGTTCTGACCCTCTGTCGGGGGGCCTATCCGGGTGTGTCGGCCTCGAATCTGGCCGTGGCCGCAGGTCTGATGGCCGAGGACGTGTCGGCACATCCGATCTGGTTGCTGATGTGCCGGGGTGTGGCGCACCTGCCGATCGGCGACCTGGCCGTGCGCCTGAACGCCATTAGCGCGGTCTGCGGCGGGATCGCCACCCTGTTGCTGGGCACTCTGGTCACGCGGTTGCTGTATGCCATGGCGCGCGAGCGCGCGGGCGGTGCGGCTACGGCGCTGCGGTCGGATGACGGATCCGACGCGCCCCTCTCCCATCATGGCGCCGGTGTGGCCGATGGGCTGGCAGACACCTTTGCAGCCCTGCGCGCACACAATCAGCGGGCCGCCGCCACGGCGGCGCTCGGGGGCGTGGTCGCGGCGATGGCCTTCGCCTTCTCCGCGGCCGCCTGGTCCGCCGCCACGCGCCTGCAGTTCCAGAACTTCGATGCCCTGTTGTTGCTCGTGGCGGGGCACCTGCTGCTGGCGTACAACCTCCGGGGCCGGCGGTTGTTCGCGCTGATCCTGGCGTGCCTGTGCGGTGCGGGTTGCGTGGAATCGCTCGCCTTTGTCGTCGCCGCACCCCTGCTCCTCATCTTGGTCGTGCGGGGCATGCTGCGAAGCTCGTCGGCACACGGAACCGGGCGCTCGCACCTGCTTCTGGCACTGCTCGTGTCTTCGATCGTGGGAGCCTGCGCCAACCTGCTGCTGCTCCAGCGCCTTGCCGCCACAGGCGCGACCGGGGGGGCGCCATCCCTGCTGGCCGTCGCCATCGGCACGGCGCGCTACCATCGCGCCATGTTCGGTTACGCCATGCCCCACGTCGGCTGGATCTGGGTGGTGTTGCTGGCCTTTGTGCCCGCGGGGCTGGCGGGGTTGGGTGGATGGCACGCCTTTCAGAAGCGCGCCGTGGGGGTGTCCCTGGAACACGTGCTCTTGACGCTTGCCAACGTGCTTTGCCTCGCGAACGTGGCCTTTTCACCCTGGGGTCTGGCGCGCGAAAGCGGCCATCTGCCTGTCATGGCCTACCTTGCGGTGGCCGCGACGGCCGGCTATCTGTTCGCTTACTGGCGTATGCTGGCTACGCCGTCCGACCAGTCCAGAAAGCCACGGCACCGAAGGCGCGCCGCCGTCGACTACTGGATGGGCTCGATCCTGGCGTGGGTGCCGATCGCCACGGTCTGCCTGGTGCCGCTGGGCAACCTCTCCCAGGCCAACGGCCGGCGCGGTGAGTTTGCCGACCGCGTGGCCCGCGGTGTACTGGCGCGTCTGGGTGAACGCACCTGGCTGGTGAGCGATGGGCTGCTCGACAGACACCTGCTGCTGGCGGCGCGGTCGGAAGGGCGCACTCTTCGGGTCATCAATCTGGGGCGGGATAGAAATCCTGCCCAGTTGGAGCAGATCCGCACATTCTTCAACGCCGAGCCCCGCTTTGTACTCTTCCGCCAGCGGTTGGAGAACGCCCTGCCCCTTGGGGTCTCTGTCTTTCTCGATGCCTGGTTGCGCGCGGATTCTGCGGCTAACCGCGCGCTGTTTGTTATCGGTGCACCCGAAGTCTGGCTGCGTTCGGGGTGGCGGCCGGTGCCAGAAGGCTTCGGGTTCGGCGGCGTGCACGGCCTGGACGCATTGGGCGAATCTGCCCGACTCGTCCAGAACCCGGCCGACTGGGAACGCCTGGCGGCGATCCTGGCGCCTGCAATCAACCTGCCGCCGCCGCTGGAGCGCGTGCGGCGCGCCCTGTGCCGACAGGCCTCGCGCGCGGCCAACGACGGCGGCGTGCTGCTCGAGGATCTAGGGCGAGCGAACGAGGCCGGTGCCGCGTATCTGGCGGCAAGCGGCTTGGATAGTCGCAATGTTTGCGCCCTGCTGAACCGGTTGGGGCTGGCCGCCGTCGGTGACCAGGACGAGGCGCGGCGGAAGCTTGAGAACGAAGCGCACGACCTCCTCGCGCGCATGCACCCGCGCCCTCCGCTCTTGTCGCTCGTACGAACGTATGGCGAGATCCGCCAGCCCGGAGTCCTGGCTGGAATCGGCCAGGCCTGGTCGCTCTTGGGGCAGTCCGCGTTGGCGCGGAGCCAGTTGGACCGCGCCATGGCACTGGCGCCGGCCGGTTTGAATGCGCGGCATCTGCTGGCCAACACCCTGGCCGTGCAGGGCGACACGGTGGCCGCTGCGCGCGTTTACCGCACGGTCGTGGATCGAAGCACGAACAACGCGGCGGCCATGATCGGCCTCGCGGCCATGAGTCTGTGCAGCGGCCAGACAACCGCCGCGCGCCACTGGCTTGTGCAAGCCCGCGAGGCCGGCGTGCCGGAGCCAGCCTGGGCCGTGCCGCATGCGTCCCTCCTGCTGGCCGAGGGCGCGACCAACAACGCCCTGGCGTACCTGCGGGAGTTCACCGCGAGCAATCCCAGCCACATGGAAGCGTGGGCGCTTGAGGCCGCCATTCTGCTCAGGCAGCAGGCGCTGTCCGAGGTTGAGCATCAGGTGCTGCCGGCCATGCACAAAGGGGCGCTCCGTTCCGATCACTACCTCATCCACCTGGTCCGGGCCGGTCTGCTGGCCGGCAAAACACCGGTGGACCACCCCGCCATACGCACCTCCCTGTTGCACGCCCTCAGCCTCCGGCGCGATCTCGTCGAGGTTCGTGGCGATCTGCTGCTTGCGGACATACGGAGCGGCGACCGCCGAGCCCTTCTCGCGGATGTCGGCGAGACGTTGCGCTTTGACCCTGACCACGCGTTTGCCAACTACCTCGCTGGCGCCCTCCTGATCGAGCAGGGCGAACTGCCGCGCGCCGAAGAGCACTTCCGCCGCAGCCTGGCCTCCCGTCCTTCCGCCGTAGCCTTCAATGACCTGGCCGAAACACTGCGCCGCCTGGGGCGACTGGACGAAGCGGAGCAACTGGCCCGCCAGGCGGTCCTGCACGATCCACGTTGCGGTCAGGCCTGGGATACGCTCGCTCGCGCCCTGCTGGACGCCAACCGCGTGCCCGAGGCCGGGCATGCCGTCACGCAAGCCCTGGCGCTGCGCGCCCAGGATCCGGCCATTCAACGCACCCTCGCGCGCGTACGCCTCGCGCAGGGGCGCCCGGACGAGGGCCGCTAGATTTCTCGTTCCGAGAAGTCCATTGTCTTCTTTGGGCGCATCATCCCTTTTGCTTGCTCTCGCCCTTGCAGGATGGTTCCATACGGTCATGCCTTTGGGCGTGCCGGTTGGATCGGCGACGCGGAGCGCATCAACCCGATGCCAGCAGGTCGCCCACATATCAGGGGCGCATGCGCATTCTTGCTGTTTTCGGCGGATGTTCCGCTTAGGAGCCTGTCGATACGTGGCAGGAGCAACGCATGCAGCCTAAGCCCGACAGGCTCCTGGCCAGTTGCGGCTCCGAGCACAGGAAGGATTCAGAACGGGATGTGGCTCGACCCCGGCACGTACCGGATGGTTGTCAGCGCGGCCGACTATCTGACACTCGAGATCAAGGAGATTGAGGTTCGCAAAGGCAGCGATCTGCGGATCGATCTCGAGTTCTCGAAGGCGCGGGCTGTTGAGGCCCCGGCGGAGTCCTGGGGCAGCCCTGCGAATGGTAGTCAGCGCATGCCTTGAGCCGTGGGTAGGGCAGGGCGCGTCGTCACCCGTGCGAGCCGACGATCGGGCAGGCAACCGCATGCCACGCTCCTCACGCGGAGAACGCGAGGGCTCACGCCCGCAAAAACCGCTGGCTTTCAGCTCCGTGTTGCGGCATAATTGGCGGCCAAATTTGCCTACAGGCGCAACCGTTGGACGGCGCGTTCGATCGCATCCTCCCGGGACCCGCCGGCCGATGCGATCAACCCGCAGGGGACGCCGACACAGGCGCAACCCGTTGCGACACAGGTGGACCATGGAATGTGCGACGGACGCGACAACGATCGAGACCTGCGCCAGGGAATGGGCCGCGCCACTGTTTGCGCGGGGCGACGTGGAGTCTGCGATGCGCCTGCCCGGCGGCAACGTCAACGACACGTTCCTGGTGCGGTTCCACCATGGCGGCGCGATTGATCAGTTCATCCTGCAGCGGCTGAACGGGTACGTGTTCCGCAATCCGCGGGCCGTAATGGCCAACCTGCGGAAGCTGGGCAACCACATGCTCCAGCAACTCACGGTGGAGAACGGCGCGAATCCGAGCTGGCATATTCCATCGCTGATCACGACCCGCGACGGGCGCGACTACGTGACGGACGCGCAGGGCGCCAGTTGGCGCTCCGTGACGCTGGTGCCCAACGCCGATGCCCTGGACAGCGTGCGCGACTGGGACCATGCCTACCAGGTTGGGGTGGCCATGGGGCGTTACCAGCAGCTGCTAAGTTCGCTGCCGCCCGATGCCCTGGCGGACACGCTCGAGGGATTTCACGTGACGCCGCGCTACCTGGCGGCCTTGGACGCCGAGTTGGCCAATGCCGAGAGCCGGGTGCGCGCGGTCAGCGGCCCGGGTGGACGCGAGATGCTGGAGTACATCGAACGGCGGCGGGAGCGTGGCGCCATCCTGGAGCGAGCCAGCGCCAGCGGCGAGATCGTGCGCCGCCCGATACATGGCGATCCCAAGGTGGCCAACGTCATGATCGACCGGCACAGCCAGCGGGCCGTGGCGATGATCGATCTCGACACCAGCAAGCCAGGGCTGGTGCAGTACGACTTCGGCGACTGCGTGCGTTCGACCTGTAACCCAGCTGGCGAGGAGCCGGTCGACCCGCTGGCGGCCCGACTGGACGCGGACCTTCTGGAGGCGGTGACGTGGGGTTACTTCCGCCATGCGCGCGCCTTCCTGACGGAGGCCGACTACACCTATCTCTACGACAGCGTCTGGCTGCTGGCGTTTGAGCTCTCCGTGCGGTTCTTCTGCGACCATGCTGCTGGCAATCGCTATTTTAAAGTCCGCCACCCCCTGCATAACCTGCACCGCGCCACGGTGCAGCGGCACCTGTGCGAGAGCATTGAGCGACAGGAATCCGCGGTCCGCCAGGTGATTGAGCGCTGCCGCGCACGCTGTGACGAGATGGCCGCTCCCGACACGCGCCTGGCGGCTTCGCGGCCGTGAGCGCATTCAATTCGGGCGGCGCCAGGCCCGCCGGCCGCTGGACGCTCAGTAGACCTGCTCGTACTCGCCCCGTCCGAGGCGTTTCAGCTTCTTGAACCCGCGGGACTTGGCGCGGTCATCGAGCGCACTGACCGATCGTCCGATCGCCACCCGCGGGAAGCACTTGCGCACGTCCGCGCCGCACGTCGGACAGTGTGTCAGGGGCGGATCGGCAAGCGGTTGGATGACGTCGAAACCGCTGCGGCATCGGTCGCAGCCCGCTTCAGAGTTGCGCGCCTGGTATTCGTAGGTCGGCATGGGGACTCCCGGCAATCCGGCAGTTCGGATCTGACTGATACCCATGGATTGTGTCTGCTGGCCGGCCACAACGCAACCGCAAACTGCACCAGGTACAGACCGCGTTTGGGATGATTCCAGGGCCATGGGCCTGCGCGCGCCCGGCACCGCGGCGAGATAATCGCGCTTTTCCGCGTGTTTCAGCACTTTTTCTGTTGATCGGACGGTGCAATCGCGTATGATGCGGGCAACAGGCGGGTGTTTTACAACACCCGCGAAAGGAGCATGGATATGGCAAAAGCCACGAAGAAGAGCCCTCGGACCAAGGCCCAGATCATGGCCGCGGTCGCGGAGAGCACCGGGATAACCAAGAAGCAGGCCAAGGAAGCCGTCGACGCACTGCTGGCCATCGCATACGTCGGCGCCAAGGGTAAGCAGGGTTTCATGATTCCGGGCTTGGGCAAGCTCGTGAAGGTGCAGCGGAAGGCGCGCATGGGTCGTAACCCGGCCACCGGCGAGACGATCAAGATTCCCGCCAAGACGGTTGTCAAATTCCGTCTGTCGAAGGCCGCCAAAGAGGCCGTGCTGGCCTGATCGGCAATCCGCCGCCTTCGCAGGGTCCTTCGGGTTCCAGCTTGAAAGGCGGCGGGCATCCGGGCCGTGGTCTGACACGTTCGGTCCACGGTCTTTTCTTTGCAGGAACCCGGCCGCATCCGCTACGTATACGGCAGGGCTGCGGCCAAGCAGAACTCAGGCGTTGGCGACGGCTTCCGACAGCCTTGCCAGCGCAGTCTCGGGTCCGGCATCCAGCAGGCTGTCCGCCATCTCGTGGGTCAGCGGCGGCAATGCACCGATGGCCGCATAGAAGGCGTTACGGGCCTTGCGCGTCTTGAACGCCGCCTCCGCCTGGGCGCTCAGGTAGGGCATCCCCGCGACCAGGGCCATGACCGAGTGGCCTACCATGACCTGCGCGCCGCGTACGAACGCCGCCCGGTGGCGGCGCAGGACCGGTCCCGACAGGTCGTCCACCGGCGGCAGCCCGGCGCGGTTCATCTCCGTGCCGATGTTGATCGGCAGATCCATGTCTTCGGCTGACTGGACGATGGCGTCCAGACATGCGACCTTGCGCGTCTGCTCATCGGTGCGGGCCAAGTTCCAGTTGCGATCCGGAATGATGTTCAATCCGGCACATCCCTTGGCCACCATGAGTTCCAGCAGGGCCCGATGGTCCGACTCCCCTGCGCTGGTGCCGTCCAGCCAGGTGACCAGCGGGAGGGCGCCGCATGCCTGCACCCAGGCAATGAAGTCGTCGACCGGCGGGAACGTGTGTTCGTCGGGCTGCTGGTAGCCGAGGCCGCCGCGCTTGGACAGCGCACCGCGCACGGCTTCCTCGAAGGCGGGGCGCTTCTCGGCTTCCAGGCGGGCGGCGGCCTCGCCGCCGAGTCTGAGCAGGGGTGCCCAGAACGCGGCCCGCGCAGCGGCATCGGGCAGCGCCGCGACGGCGCGGTCCACGTAGGCCGCCACGATGTGGCGCTCGGTGGCTACGCCAAGCGGCGTGTGCGGCAGGACGTCGCGGTTGTAGTCCAGAGCGATGGCGGGCACTGCGGCGTTGATGCGGGCGATCAGGCGCTTGTTGCGCGCGCGCGCGGCCTGGCGAAATCCGTCGAGGCCGGTGCGCGGCGCTGTGTCCTGCGCCGGCACCGACACGAACCCGCCGCCCATGACGTAGCAAACGCCCGGTTCACCCGGGGAGTTGATGTCGACGGTCGCCTGTTCGCGCACGAACGCGCGCGTTTCCAGATGCACGGCGGTGCGCAGGCCCAGCGTCCGGCCGGCCGCCAGGAACTCGTCCAATCCGTCCAGCACGTCGAAGTCGCACAACGCAGCCGAATACCAACCGGCCTTGCGCGCCTCCCAGGCCACCCGGCTCGGCGACCAGCCCAGCGCGTTGTACGAGAAAAACGAATGGCAGTGCATGTTGACATTCACGCCGGGCTTCGGAAACTGCGCCTCGCGCAGCGCGGTCAGCGCCGCCAGGGCATCCCGCCGGGTGGTGGGGTCAACTGCGTTCAGACGCTGCTCCAGGATGGCGGGATCGCGCAAAGGCATGGTGTCACTCCTTCAGCAGGCGGAGGCCGTGGGCCGGCATCTCTCCACCCGGTGCGGCCGCGGGGCGCTCCCGCCCCAGCCGCCGTCAGGGCCTGATGTCCCCGTGCCGCGGAATATGAACGAGGATGAAATCGGTTGTAAAGCCTATTTGGGCGCGCTATCTTCAAGCGGTTTCCAAATCTGCAACCCAAGGAGATGTTGTCATGGCACGCAAAGTCACGTTGTTCACCGGACAATGGGCGGATCTGCCCCTCACGGAACTCGCCCCGATGGCGAAGCAGTTCGGCTACGACGGCCTCGAGCTGGCCTGCTGGGGCGACCACCTGGACCTCGACCAGGCCGCCCGCAGCCGGTCCTACTGCGAGGATCGTCTGGCCCTGCTGGGTCAAAGCGGGTTGGGCTGCTGGGCCATCGGCAACCACCTCTCGGGACAGTTGGTGTGCGACCGCATCGACGAACGCCACTATGCGTTCGCCCCCGCCTCAGTGAAGGGCGATCCCAAGGCGGCACGCAAGTGGGCGATCGAGATGCAGAAGAAGGCCGCCAAGGCCGCCAAGCACCTGGGTGCCAAGGTGGTGACGGGCTTCACCGGGCCTCCGATCTGGCACTTGCTGTACTCATTCCCCCCCTGTCTGCCGGGCCAGCTGGCGGCCGGGTACGCCGAGTTTGCCAAGACCTGGAGGCCGATCCTCGACACGTACGCCGAGCAAGGCGTGCGCTTCGCCCTGGAAGTGCATCCGACCGAGATCGCCTTCGACATCGCCTCGGCCGAGCGCGCCCTGGAGGCGGTCGATAACCACCCGGCCTTTGGATTCAACTTCGACCCTTCGCACCTGGGCTACCAGGGGGTGGATTACGTGAAGTTCATCCGCACCTTCGGCAAGCGCATCTTCCACGTCCACATGAAGGATGCCTGGTGGGGCCACGGCGATGGCAGCGTGGGGGTGTTCGGCGGCCACACGGCATTCGCCGATCCGCGGCGCTACTGGGACTTCCGCTCGCTCGGACATGGCGACACGCGCTTCGAGGACATCATCGTCGCCCTCAACGACGTCTCGTATGACGGGCCGCTCTCAGTCGAGTGGGAAGACTCGCGCATGGACCGCTGTCACGGCGCGCGCGAGGCCTGCGAGTTCGTGCGCAAGGTCGATTTCGCGCCCAGCGCCGTCGCGTTCGATGCCCAGTTCGACCGGTAGATTTCTCGTGGCGGGAAAGCTGAGTGTCACGCCGCCGCACGGGCGTGGTTTGTTTCTCACAGAGACACAGAGCTCACAGAGAACTCCAGCGCGGCGCAGCTACAATTGGACCAAATCAGGAACGCAGGAGCTCAGAAACGGCCGCGATGCCTGAGTTCCTGAGTTCCTGATGCAGAAGTCTTTTCACGCCGGGAGAAGTTGCGGAGCAGTTGTGCCGGGAGTTCCAATACCCTCCGGGCGCGCTGTGCATCTGTGAGAGAAGTGGTTGAATAGCGGGCGAGTCGCCGCCTTGAACCAAGAGAGTTGAATCCATAATGAAAGCCGTACGCGTTGCAGCAGATGGTTGGAATTTCGAGCTTGCCGGCACGAACACGTGCATCACGCCGGTCGGCGGCAACATGCTGAACGACCAGCATCCCGCCCAAGGCACGCTCTTTGGTCACTTCGATGCCCGCGATTGCGATCGCCGCTTTGGCCTGATGGCGGAACTGGGGCTCAACTGCGTTCGCCAGGCCGTGGGCGTGAACGAGGTTTTCGATCCGACAACCGGGCTCAAGGCCGAAGGTCTGCGCAACTGGGATACGTTCATCGGCCTGGCCGAGAAGCACGGCATCTACCTGATGCCTGTCGGCGGCTATGTCGGCGGCAACGACTGGTTCGATGTCGAACGCCTGGCAGATCACGACCGCGCGCTCGACGAGTCCTGCGCCTTCTGGCAGGCCCTGGTTGGCCATTTCGCCGGACACCCCGCCATCTGGGCCTGGGACTTGCGCAATGAACTCCTGTACTGGGCGCGGCCCCATCAGGCGGCGCCCGGGGGCGCCGAGGAGCAGCGCGTGGCAGCCCGCTTGCGCGACCGCTGGCCGGAGTGGCTGGAGACGCGTTACGGCACGGTCGCCGCCATGAACCGCCTCTACGGCGCCGATTACCCGGACTTCGCTGCGGTACCCGGTTCGGTTGAGTTTGTGGACCGCCCGTATGACCTGTGTGCCTACGATTTCCGCAACTACCTGAACGACCGGGGCTACGACTGGTGCAAGCGTCAGTGCGACGTGATCCGCGCCGCCAGCCCGGAGCACATGATCGTCTCCGGCAACAACACCTGGCTCTCGCCCGATCAGGACCTGTTCCTGGCTAACGGCTTCCACAACCGGGCGCTGCACTCGCTCTTCGATTTTGTGACCCACCATCCCTATCCGGCCTGGCAGGCGGTGCCGGGTGGCCGCGGAGATCCGCTGGACGGCGGCGAACCGCTCCAATACTGGCTGCACGCCTGCATCGCGATGTCGCGCTTCGACCACTACCACAAACCCGTGGTTCTGCAGGAGTTCGGCTGGTACGGCGGCGGCGCGTCGCGCTTCCTCAACGAGCTGCCCTTTCGGACCGAGGAGGAGCATGCGGCCTACACGCGTCAGCTGACCGATGTGCTGGTGCCGCACACCAATGGGTTCATCAACTGGCCGACCTTCGACATGCCGGCCGCTAACGACATCTCCAACCACGGTGGTATTTTCGACGCCACCGGCCGGCCCAAAGCCCTGGCCGGGGTATTCGGCGATCTGGCCCGCCGGGTGAACGGCCAGCGGCTGCGCCGCCAGCCGGCCACCACCACACTGCGCTATTCCCTGCTGGGGCTCTACACGTCGCGCGCCTGCCAGAACCGGATGTGGGACGAGGTCCACGCGGCGCTGGCCGCAGGCGCCATGCCCGACTTCCAGTTTATCTGACCGCTCCGCTCTTCATCCCGTAGCGAAGGACTTCATGACACCGTCACGCCCCTTGGTTCATCTCGAAAGCGAACACCAGGAGCTTTTCGCCCTGGACGCGGATCTCAGCCGTCCCGTCGCCATTCACATCCCCAGCGCCCTGGGAACGCTGGGATACTATGTCTGCCTCCGCGTGGCGGATGGGCTGGCTGCGGGGCTGGCGGCGGTGCAGGTGCACCTGCAGGTGGGCGGACTGCGGCCCGATGACGTGCGCCTGGCGTGGGGTGACGGCATCGCGTGCGCCCGGCAGATGCCCTCGCGCGAGCCCGGGCAGGTGTGGGTTCTGCTGTGCCGCGCGAACCTCTCGCGCGGCGACGGCACCGTGACCTTTGCCAACCTGCCGGCGGGCCTGAGCCGCGCCCACGTCCTGCTCTGCACGTGGCCCCGATTCATCGCCAGCGGCCAGGCGGATGACTGGGTGGCTTGCCAGCGCGACCCGCAGTGGGCCGCCAATGGCATACCATTGGGCGGCATCGGCTGCGGCAAGGTGGAGCTCGGTCGCGATGGCCGTTTCCGGAATTTCTCGGGCAACAACAACCAGGACATGCCCTTTGAGGAGCCCGACGGCCTGGAGGGAGCCTATCTGGAGGTGAGCTGCGGCGCAGCCAGTCGCGTGCTCGCCACGCGCTCCGCAAACGGCGTGGAGGCGGTCCCGGTTCTGGAAGCCGACCTGGCCTTCCCGCAGGCCATCCTGCGCGCACCGGAGGCCCTGCCCGGGTTGGACGTCTGTGTCACGGCCGCCGGTTCCTTTGTGCCGCAGGATCTGGCACTGGCCTGCCTGCCCGGCCTGCTGGTGCGCTGGCTGGTGCACAACCGGACCGACCAGACCCGCGCAGTCTGCTGCCGGCTGGCCTGGCCGAACCTGGTGGGGCAGGGGGGCGGCATCGGGCGGCCCGAGACCCGCATCGGTTACGCCGACGGGTTCTACCGCTTCTGGGAGGCCCCGCGCGAACAGACGGCCGAGGTCCTGCGCCCGGCTGGTTTGACGGTGCTGCGCTACGGCAATGCCGGCAGCCCCGAGAGTCCTGCGGCGGACGGATGCCACCTGCTGGCCGTGGGCGGCGCCGGGACGTCCGCGACGCCCGACCCGCGCCGCGGTTCGGTCTGCCGCTGGGTCGAGATTCCGGCCGGGGGCGAGGCGCGTGTGGACATGGCGCTGGTGTGGGCCATGCCGCAGGCGCTCGACTCGCTGGGGGTCAACCGGGGGCTCTACTGGCAGAACCACCACGCCGACGGGGTGGAACTGGTCACCGCGCTGCTCGCGCACGCCGACCGCATTCTGGAGGAGGGCGCGGCCCTGCGCCAACTTCTGGCGCAGACCGATCTGCCGGAGTGGCTCTGGCGCCGGCTCTGCAACAGCTGCTACCCGTTGATTACCAACAGTGTGCTGTACCGCGATGGGCGGTTCAGCATCAACGAGGGGCCGACCGAGATGGCCGGGTGTTGCGGCACGCTGGACCAGCGCGTCGGATCGCATCCCGCCACGCAACTGCTGTACCCGCAGCTCAACCGGCAGGAACTCGGGCAGTTTGCGGACCGCCAGGCTCCCAACGGCGGCCTGCTGCATGACTTCGGCGGCGGCCACCTCGAGCGCCCGGCCGGCGAGATTGCCTGGCCGGACTTGACTTGCTCGTTTGTGCTGCAGACCGCGCGGCACGCCTGGAGCACCGGCGACACGGCGTTTGAGCATGACATGTGGCCGCACGCCCGCCGCGCCATCCTGCGCCACCGTGAGTGGGCCGAGGCCGGAAAGGGCGTGGCCCAGGTCGGCAAGGGGCTCGGCACGAGCTACGATGGGTACCACTACCATGGCACCACGCCTTACATGGGAACCCTCTGGATCGCGGCCCTGCTGGTGGCGCGCCGGTGGGCGACGCAGGCCGGCGACCGCGCTTTTCTGGAGTTGACGGCGGGGTGGGTCGCGGAGGCCCAGGCGCGCATGGACGCCGACCTCTGGAACGGGGAGTACTACCGGGCGTTCGGCAGCCCCGGAGGGCCCGTGAACGACAACTGTCACGCCGGCATGCTGGCGGGCGAGTACTACGCCCGGGCCCTGGCGGGCGATGACGTGTTGCCCGTGGAACGTCTGCAGACCTGCGCCGATGCCCTGTTGCGCCTGAATGGCCATCCGCGTTTCGCGGTGCCGCCTGACGAGGTCTCGGCCGATCTCGCACAGTTCACCGAGTTCGGCTGGCTGCCCTACGTGGAGTGCTTCGCCATGGCGCCCCTGGCGATCCTGGGGCGGTCGGAGATGCTCGCCGTCTGGAAGCGCATTGTGCAGGCTATGAATGACGAGGGCCGGCGCCCGTGCGATACGCGCTTGATGTACCAGCCGGTCTCCGGGCTGCCGAGTTGGGGCTCCTACTACATGACCGCCCCTGCCAGCTGGCTGGTTTATGAGGCGCTGCTCGATTTTGCCTTCCTGCCCGGCGAGGGTGTGTTGCGGCTCTGCCCGCAGCTGGAGGGCCGGATGGCCGTGGTCCATCCGCGTTTCTGGGCCATCGGGCAACGAACCGGTTTGCGGATCGACCTGACGGTCGTGCGGGTCTGGGGCGCATCCGACCTGACGGTGCAGTCGCTGGAAGCGCTCTCCGACGGCCCGGACGTCCAGTTTGCCGGACAGCGTCTGGCCGCGACCGCCACGGCGGGTCGCTACACGCGCTATGCCCTTCCCTCGCCCTGGCTGCTGCAGCCCGGTGCGACCTTGGCGTGGTCGTTGTAACGCGCGCCGCGATCGCTTCCGGGGCTTCGTGGCCGGTCACGCCCTGCGTGGCCGGCCGCGACCGTCGTCGCACCGGTCCCCCGGTGGAGACGGCGCTAACCGCTTGCGTCCGGCGGTGCGGCTAGATAAGATGAGACGCAAGTTCCAGACGCGTACCCGTGTTCACGGCGCGTCGCGGCTCAACAGGTGCCACCTCATGCCATCGGGTTTTTTCGACCGCCTCGTCACGAAGCTCGACAAGATTGATCCGGAGAGCCTGCAGACCCATCTCCTGCGTCTGGCGCGGGAGCGGGGCCTCTTGGAGACGATCTTCCAGTCGATCCAGGAGGGCGTGCTGGTCATGGACTCCGAGGCTCGTCTGACCTACGCCAACCGGGCGGCTGAGGCGCTGCTGGGATTCGAGATCGACCGCATGCGCGGCCGGTCGGTTACCCGCTACCTGCCGGACCTCGACTGGGAGCGGCTGCTCGACGTGCGCACCGACGACGAGTGGGCCCATCTGCTGCGACGCGAGATCGAAGTGACCCACCCGGACCACCGGTTCTTGGATTTCTATGCCGTACCCCTGCCCGAACAGCAGGACCTCGCCCGCGGCGTGCTCATCATCCTGCGCGACATTACCCGCGATCGCGAGCAGGAGGCATCGCTGCTGGAGGGCGAGCGCATCAATGCCGTGAAGCTGCTGGCCGCCGGCGTCGCGCACGAGATCGGCAACCCCCTCAATGCCCTCAACATCCACCTGCAACTGCTCGAACGCGAGTTGCAGACCGTGCCTGCCGAACACCGCGCGCCGCTGGTGGATCTGGTCGACGTGGCCCGCAAGGAGGTCGGCCGGCTCGACGCGATTATCACGCAGTTTCTGCGGGCCTTGCGGCCGAGCAAGCCGCAGCTCGAGCGCGCGGCAGTCGACGAACTGCTGCAACAGACACTCAAACTGATGAAGGTAGACATCGAGAACCGCCGCATCGTGGTTTCCGTCGAGTATCCCGAGTCGGTTCCATCCGTTTTCATCGACCGGCAGCAGATTCGCCAGGTCTTCTTCAACCTCATCAAGAACGCCTTTGAAGCGATGCCCGATGGCGGCCGGCTCAAGATTGCCCTGTCCGTCGATGACGCCTATCTCAGCATTGCCTTTCTGGACACGGGGGTGGGCATCCGTCCGGAGGAGTTCGGCCGCATGTTCGAGCCGTATCACACCACCAAAGCCAGCGGCTCGGGGCTGGGACTGACGATCGTGCAGCGGATCGTGCAGGAGCATGGCGGCGAAATTGAAGTCTCCAGTAAACCGCAGGTGGGCACTTGCTTCCGGGTCCGACTGCCCCTCGGCGAACGCCGGATCCGGATGCTGGCGCCGACCCCCGGGCCGGTCGACGAGGCGTCGCCGCACCCGCCTGCCGAAGCTGCGCCGACGGGCCGGCGGCGCTCGAAGCGCGCCACACGGAGCACCTGATATGAGTGAAGCCACCCCCACGCGTTCCGTTGTGCTGGTTGTGGACGACGACAAGAACACGCGCGACGGTCTCCAGCGGGCCCTGCGACGGCACTACGACGTGCGCGTGGCCGAGAACGCCGAGCGGGCCTGGGACGCCCTGTCGGACGGTGCGGTCGACGTGATGCTGTCCGACGTGCGCATGCCCGGTGCCGATGGTCTGGCGCTGCTGCGTAAGGTCCAGGCCCGCCATTCCGCGGTGGTCTGCATCCTGTTGACGGCCTACGGCAACGTCGAGACGGCCGTTGAGGCCATGAAGCAGGGGGCCTACGACTTCCTGACCAAGCCGGTCAATCTGGATCACCTCGAGATGCTCATCGCGCGGGCCCTGCACGCCCGCGACATGGAGGTCAAGAACCGCGACCTGGAGGCGCAACTCGACCAGAAGTACGGACTGGAGAAGCTGGTGGGCCATTCGCCGGCCATGCAGGCGGTATTCGACGTTGTCCGCCAGGCCGCACCGAGCCAGGCCACGATCCTGATTCAGGGTCCGAGCGGCACGGGCAAGGAACTCGTCGCGCACGCCATTCACCGGCTGAGCACACGGGCGCGGGGGCCCTTCGTGGCCGTGCACTGCGCGGCGCTGTCCACGAACCTGCTGGAGAGCGAGCTTTTCGGTCACGAGAAGGGGGCGTTTACCGGGGCGGCCGAACGGCGCAAGGGACGTTTCGAGCTGGCCGACGGCGGAACCCTCTTCCTGGACGAGATCTCCGAGATCGACGCCTCCGTCCAGGTCAAGCTGCTGCGTGTGTTGGAGGAGCGCCGGTTTGAGCGCGTCGGTGGCGACCAGGCCGTCGGCGTGGACATCCGGCTGGTGGCGGCCACCAACCGCAACCTGCGCGAGTTGGTGACGGCCGGCAAGTTCCGCGAGGATCTCTTCTTCCGGTTGGACGTGGTCGACATCACGCTGCCGCCGCTGTCCGCGCGGGCCGGCGACATTCCCCTGCTGTGTGACCATTTTCTGCGCGAATTCGAGACGCGCAACGGACGCAAGTTCGCTGGCCTGACCGCCGACGCCATGCACCTGCTGAGCGCCTACGCCTGGCCCGGTAACGTGCGCGAGCTGCGGAATACGATTGAGAAGATGGTGGTCCTTGCGCGCGGCGATCGTCTGACGGCGCGGGATGTGCCGGCCGTGATCCGCGAGGCCGTCCGCGGAAACGAGGATCACAGCCGGGATGTCACGCTGGGCGCCGGATCGCTGGCTGAGACCGAGCGCCAGAAGATCCTGGCGGTGCTGCAGAAGCATGGCGGCAACCGGACGCGCGCCGCGGTCGAACTGGGCATCAGCCGCCGCACGCTGCACCGTAAGCTGCGCGAGTACGGGGCCGGCACGCCCGACGATGCGGCCGACACGGCCGATGCGCCCGCGCAGGGGGATCGTACGAGCTGATATGTTCGCGTTGCTCCAGATCTTCATCGGCGCCTTTGGCGTGGGGTTTTCGGGGGCCATGATGCCGGGGCCGCTGCTGGCCTTCACGGTCAACGCGTCCATTCGGCGCGGGGCCGCGGCCGGGCCGCTGACAGTCCTCGGGCATGCGCTGTTGGAGGCGCCGCTCGTGCTGTTGCTGGCGCTGGGCGTTGGGCAGGCCCTGCGTGTCGGGCCGGCCATGGCGTGCATCGCCTTCGCCGGCGGCGGCGTCTTGCTCTGGATGGGGACCGACATGTTGCGCCGGGCACCGCGCCAGAGCCTGCAGCCTGCGACCACCGGCGGGCAGGGACTCTCTCCGGTGGTGGGCGGTGTGGTGGTCTCGCTCTCCAATCCCTATTGGACGATCTGGTGGATCACGGTTGGCGCTACCTATGTGCTGCTGAGCGTGACGCATGGCCTGGCCGGCGTGCTGGCTTTCTACCTGGGCCACATCTTGTCGGACCTGGTCTGGTACAGCGTGGTCAGCGTGGCGGTGGCACGCGGGCGGCATGTGATGACCGACCGGGCGTACCAGGTGCTGGTGGGCGTGTGCGGCCTCTTGCTGCTGGGCTTTGGCGGCTGGTTCGTCTGGTCGGGTGTGCGGTTCGTCTAGCGCAAGGAGGCTGCCCAGCGCTTGAACTGGCAGGCTTCGCAGGCTTGCGAAATGCGGTGAGCGGGTGTCCAGTGCGGGCCTGATGCATAGTGGCATGAGCAAGGAAACCGACGCCCGCATCGTTATCGACCGCATGCTCCGCGAAGCCGGGTGGGACATCGAGAATCCCGCCATGATTTCGACGGAAGAGGCGGCTGCGGATGGTCGCGCCGACTACCTGCTCAAGAACAGCCGCACCCAGCCCCGCTGCGTGCTGGAAGCGAAGCGCTTCTCCAACGACCCCTACGGCGCCAAGGAGCAGAGCAAGGCCTACGCCGTTTCGCTGGGCGCGCCGTTCGTGCTGCTCAGCAACGGCCGCGAGCACTACCTCTGGGAATACGACGCCGGGGACGCCCGCCCGATCAGGAGTACTCCCGGGTCGAGGAGGAACGCCCGCAACCGCACCCCCGCAAGACCATCGTCTTCGCCGTCAGCGAGAAGCAGGCAGCCATTCTGGAGCGCCTGTTCAACCGCCTCCTGCCCGACGCCGCCTGTCTGCGCATTGCCGAACAAACGAACCGCTCGCCCGGCGAGGTCCGGCAATCCTTCGCCCAGAAGATCACCTGCTACTCCAACAACGGCAACCCGAAGCCGATCATTGACCGCTTCAAGTTCGACCCGCTGCCCGTCATCGCCATCTCGGTGGACATGCTCGACACCGGCTACGACCACAAGGAGATCGAGAACCTGGTCATGCTCCGCCCGACCTCGTCCGCGATCAAGTACGCCCAGATGCGCGGCCGCGGCAGCCGGCTCTGTCCCCGCATCGGCAAGACCGACTTCCTGATCTACGACTTCGTCGGCAACTACGAGCGCTTCAACGATCCCGGCGAGCGCTACGACCGCCCAAAGCAGAAAAACCGCCGCCCGCCCGGCCCCGGCCCGCTCCCCCCGGACGACGAAGACGGACCGCCGCCGCTCCCGCCCGGCCCGCCTCCGCCGCCGCCGCGGACGTTCACCGTTATCGCCGAAGGTTCGCTGGAGGACGCGATCCGCAAGCGCCAACTGATCCATGTCGGCCCCGAGGGCATGGCCATCGACCGCAGGACCTATCAGGACCGCTGGCGTGAACGCATCGTCGAATTGGGCCAATCTGATCCGGTCGTCCGTCGCGTCCTGGCCGGCGAGGATATTTCCGAAACGGAATGGCAGGAGCTGGCGCGGCGCCTCAATTCGCCGGAGTTTTACTTCGAGGAAGGCTCGCTCCGCCGCGCTTTCGAACAACCCGTCGGCTCGCTCACCGACTTCATCCGCGCCGCCCTGGGCCTCCACCAGTTCCCGTCGCGGGAGCAACGCATCGAACGCGCGTTCATACGCGTCACGCAGGGAAGCGGAACGAGCCATCGAGCCACCGGTCCCATCGTG
>CAZZCT010000013.1:0-47011 GCA_964652365.1 uncultured Lentisphaerales bacterium | reverse complement strand
TGAAGATATCCTTCATGGTGATGCGGCCCAGCGCGCCGGCCGTGAAGTTCGGCTCCAGCGTCATGAGCATCTTGGCTCCGGCCTTGAGCGGCTGCCTATCCGCGGTCAGGAGCTTCCAGGGCAGGGCGATCTCCTGCACGTAGCCCTTGCCGTCGGCGTCCACCGCAAAGGCCTGTTGCGCGCCCTCTGCCTTGGCGTCGGGGATGCCGCCTTCGTTGAACATCTTGCCGAACGCGCCCCCGATCACATCTCCGCCCACACGGTACTTCCAGCAGTCCCAATGGGCGGTCTTCTCCTTGCCCGCTGCATCGGTCGTGACGGTGCGGAACTGCAGGCAGTCGCCCTGGAAGCCGAAGTCGCCCTTCACCCCGGGGTTGTTCAGCGGGGTGGGATCCTTCCAGCGCGCCAGGATGTACAGGTTCTCCGCGTCATGCATGGTGTGGAACCACATGCTGTACTGATCGCGCAGGTTCTCGGCATCGCTGGTGGCGAAGATCCCGGCGGTCAGATCCCAGTCATCGAACTTGCCGTCGATGGCGACCTTGCCGGGTGCCGGCAGAACCTGCATGTTCAGGTTTTCGGTTTCGGTGGCCCACGCGGAGAAGGCGGCCAATCCAGCCACCACCACGGCAACTCCGACCGCCGCCACGCCACTTGCCTTACAGCGACTCATACCGCGTCCTCTCTCGTGATGCACAACAGATTGCACTTAATTCCGCACCATACGAACGATCAAGTGCATTCAATCAGAAACGCGTTGGTCCGTCAACACGCCATCGGTCGCCTCGTTCTGCGAGAGTTGGAATGGTGGAATGATGGAATGGTGTGACGACTCGTCCATAACTTCAAGTTGCCGTCGGCAGATCTCAGTGATTACGGTTCAGACTGCGGCTGGGCGTTGGCCGACCGGGTGCCCCAAGGTCCTGGGCGGCCCAGCTCGTCGGGACGCACGTCGGGCCGACGTGCGCCACAGGGCGAGCGTGGCACGGGCTTCCAGCCCGTAGCCTGCGAGAGTACGGGCAAACGAGCGGGCACGGAACGCGCGTCGCGCCGTCTGCCGCGATACTGTCCGCATCGATCTCACGGCTACGGGCTGAAAGCCCGTGCCACGAGGTTTTGCAAACACCGCTCAAGTCGAACAAGTACCGCCAGATTGTTGAGTTGATGCAGTTTGATGTTGACTCTAATCCGCTCTATTGTCATACTCTGGCGCATCGAATCGAAAAGGCTTGTCGGCATGTCAACCGCTTCCCATGCGTGCGCGAAGACCCCGCGCAGTCACAATGCGCTGCTGAATGAACTGCGGCGTCGCATCCTGGCCGGCGAGTATGCGCCCGGCGCACAACTGCCCACGCGGTTGGAACTGGCCGAGGAGTTCCAGGCCAGCCCGCACACGCTGCATCGCGCCATGGACCTTCTGCGACGCGCCGGGTTTGTGCGCGTCGTTGCCCGCAAGGCCACCATCGTCGTCGAACACCTGCCCAACCGCTCCCACTTCGCCATGGTGTTCACCTCGCGCCCCGCGATCAACGGCGCGTGGAACCGCTTCTTTCAGACGCTGGCGAATGCCACCACACGCTACGATGGGTCGGAAGCCGAACCCCGCCGCATCTCGGTTCACGTGGGCGTGGACAACCATGCCGACAACCGGGAAATGAAGGCGCTGCTTCACGCGCTCGACACCCAGAGCCTGGCCGGCTTCATCTTCCCCGAAGAGCCCTTTGCATCCGGGCTGGCACAGACCCCGCTCATGACGCGCCCGGGAATCCCCCGCGTTGCGTTTCGCGACCTGCCGCTCGGTTCCGAGACGGCTGGCGTCACGTTCGGCGGCCCGTTCCTCGAGAAGGCGCTGGACCACCTGGCCGCCCAGGGTTGCCACCGCATCGCGGTGCTCGGCAACCTCGGTTCCACGCCGGGCGAGGAAGCCACGGTCGCGGCCATCCGGAGCCGGGGGATGACGATGCTTCCCCACTGGTTCCTGATGCTGCCCGCGGAGTGGCCCGAGTGCGCCCGCAAGGTTGCGTATCTGCTGCTGCATGAAGGGCAGCGCGAACGGCCGGACGGGGTGCTGATTGCCGACGACAACCTCGTGGCCCACGCCCAGATGGGCATCGTCGACTCGGGCATCCGGGTCGGCCGCGAACTGCACCTGGTGGTGCACGCCAACTTCCCCGCCCCGGTCCCGAACGTCCTGCCGGCCCGACGCCTGGGCTACGACGCACGGACCGCCCTGAGCTCCTGCCTGGAGTTGCTTGAAGAAGTGCGCCAGGGCAAGCCTGCGGGCGTACGGGTGATTCCCGCGGTGTTCGAGGATGAGATGAGCGGTTAGGCGTTAGGAACGTGCGAGCGTCATGAGGTCACGAAGTCACAAGGAACGCAAGTAAAGAGGAGTCAACATGAAGACGGACAGAGGCGGGTGGGTCGGGCTGGCGGTTGTGGCGGCGGTGCTGGCGTGGGGCGGTGCGGGGACGGCGTGGGCCGCATCGTATGCCTGGGACGGCAACGGCAGTTCCGACAACAGCGAAAACTGGTCAAATACAGCCAGTTGGAATCCGGACTCGACGGCGGGGCGACCGAACAACACGGACGACGTGACGCTCCCGAACGTCACGAACGGACTGCGGACGATCACGTTTAACGGGACAGGGACGGGCGCCAAGACGCTCACGATTACCCAGACTACGGTGGGGGCGACCAACAAGCTGGTGTTGTCCCAAAACATGGTCAGCGGTCAGTTCGCATGGGCGATCAACGGGTTGACCCGCAATCTGAATCCGGCGGGCACCATCGTCATCGACAAAGGCAGCTACAACTTCCAGCCCTGGTTTAGTGGATCAGGCAACACCGCGCCCGCCACCTTGGGCGCCAACGTGGTCGTCAACTCCACCGGCGGACTTATGCAGGACATGTGGGATGGGCCCAATACCCCGCTGAAGTTCCAGGGGACCGTGAACCTGTCGAGCGGCGTCACCACCTTCGGCGATGGCAACACGATGACGCTCGACACCGGCGCCGTGATGACCCTCGCCAGCGGCGGCGGGGCGAGCGTGGGGAACGGCGGCACCCTGACCGTCAAGGGAACGGTCAACGGCAACAGCACCGGCTCGCTGCGAGCGCGGACCCTGATCCTGGATGCGGGCAGCGCCGTCCCGACCAGCGTCGCCAACATCTACGCCAACAACTTCTCGATCCGGAGCACGACCCCTGGCAGCGTTGCCCTGTCAGGCTCGACTCTGCGGCGAGTCAACAATGTCACGACGGCGGACTTTGAGGCCGCGGCCAGCGGTGCGGGGACCAACTTCAAGATCGGGACATTGGCCTTGGTCAACGTGAGCGGGACGTACAATGGGAGCCGTTACCGCCTGGTGAACAGCTACGCGAACTCCGCGGACCAGGCCAGCGAGTATTTTCTGGTCGGTACGTTCAATGGGACCGGTGCGTACCAGGAAGAGTTCGACCTCAACGGGCAGAAACTGGTGATTGACGGCGGCGTGGCCAACTACGTGAACACGGGGAATGCAGGGGTTCGCCTCAGCAACCGGTCCAGCGGCCACGGGGTCATGGAGTTCCGCACTGCGGGCGGCACGTTGAACCTGAACAACACAGCAGTGGGCGTCTCCAGTGGCGGCATCCTCGAGATCGTCGGGCCGGCCAGCATCAGCAACTTCAACCTCGAGGATGCCGGCACCTCCGTCGGCAACAACGGCGGCACGATCAAGTTCAACGGCAACATTTCTGCCGCTGCTTCCGACATCAGCATCACCACGGCCAATTCCATCCTCACCATTGACCTGGTGTCGGCCGGCAGAACGTTCAGTTCGGGGAGAAACTTCTCGGTGGCGAATGGCTCCACCGTCACCTTCAATGGCAACTTCAGCGGGAGTGGAGCGGACAATACAAGGGGCTTGGTCGCCAGCGGCAACGCCAACCCCGCGCTGGCCGGGACCATCGTCCTCACGGGCAACTACACCTCGAGCGGCAACGGCGTGCGCACCGTCATTGGCCAGAACGCCACCCTCAAGGTCGGCGGCAATTTCGCTCCAGGGGCGACATGGGATGGAGTGTGGGGGACTTTTTGGTCTGTCAACACCTCCGCCACGCCCGGTATCTTCGTGCTCAACGGCGGTGGGGCGAGCACACAGGACTTCGAGATCATGTCCAACGGCTATGGCGTCTCCGGCGACACGTTGGTCACCCAGGTCGGCAGCGGCGTGTCCCGGGTTCCCTTTGGCACCATCTCCATCGGCAAGGGCGCCACGCCGGCCAGCGTCCGCCTGGTCAACAACACCAACCTCTCTGGCACAGACAACCAACAGGTCGCCCGAAACCTGGTCGTGACCACCAACTCGGTGTTTGATCTCCGCAGCTTCAAGATGGTCGTGGCGCTCGGCACGAACAGCGTGGCGGCCGGGCTGGTCACCAACAGCGTCGCCGGCGGCACGCTGATTCTGGCCAACAGCGCGACCCTCAAGTTCGGGACGGGCGGCGTGATCGACGTGGACACGCTTACCATCAGCGCAGGCTGCACGGTGGATTTCAACAAGGCGATGGGCAGTTATTTCCGGGTCAACGGAAACCAGAAGGCCGCATTTGACGCGCTGATCGTCGGCGCGCAGATTGTTGACAATGGCGGCGATCTGGTGAAGACGGGCTATTCCGCCGGCGACAACCACACGACCGTGTATCTTGCCGAGCGCCCCCCGTCCGGCACGTTGATTTCGGTGAGGTGAGCTCTTTTCGGATGCTTCCGGGGCGGGTCAACCCTCTGCTCGCGGGAGCGGGCGAATGGGTGATTCCCGCGGTGTTCGAGGATGAGATGAAGGCCCCGTGAAGGAGACGGCTCGCGAGGACGCTCGCCCTCCGGCCGTGCGCTCCGCGCGCTTCCTCATGCGCTGCCTTTTGGCGGTCCGCATTGCGTCCAGCGTGGCCTGCGCCAACCAGGCCTTCACGCTGGGCGACCGGGTGATCGGGCTGCAGTTTCACTTGGAGCGGATCTGGCGCAAGACGCTTTCGTGCAGGGACCGCAAGCCCTGCTTTCCGAACCGAACAGCTTCGAGGCTACCCAGGCCCTACTGTTCCCGCTGCTCGACGTGTGGGCCACCGGACGCAGCAGCAAGGGCGCCGCGTCCATGCCGGCGTCTGTGATCGGGACCCCGCGTGCCGAACGGCGGCTGCCACGATTCCCGCCCCCGGCAGAAGCCGCGCACCGCGTTCGGTCCAATCGCGCGGCCTCCCAAGCCAACTGCGTTCTGGCATCCCGCCGGGATGCACGGCACACGACCGGACCGTCAGCGCATCGCGTAGATGCCGGGCGGCACGTCGCGGAAGCAACCGTCGGCACCGCGCACGACTCGCGTTCCGTCGGTCGTCTCCTCCAACAGGCCGGTCTGGTCCCACGACGCGGGCAACCGGAACGCCGGGTAGCGCGGCGACGGCGCATGGCCTTGCAGTAACGGCACGACCAACAGCCGTTCCGACTCCAGGATGGCGAGGTCGCCCGGCAGGATCGTGAAGGCCCGTGGACCGCCGTGCTTGCGCAGCAACTCCGCCATGGCACGGTTCTTGTCCGCAACCGCCGCACCGCCGGGAAGCATGGTCACGTAGCCGCACGCGGCCGAGAAGTTGGCGCCCTGGTCGAGCACGATGCGTTTGCTCGAACGCGCGTTGAGCGACAACAGGAAGTCGCGCGGCCCCAGACCGTCCACCGCCCGCACAGGGTTCATGTTCACCGTGATCAGGTTCACGGGCGCGTCCAGGGTCGTGCCTTCACCGAACAGCAGACCCTCGGGGTCACACTCCTTCACGCAGGCGTAGATCTCCTCGAGGAACTTGATGGTCATGCGGTTGGTGTCGCCGGGATAGCGCATGAAGCTGCGCGGCCGGAAGTCCGGCGGGAAGGCCCAACCCAGGCAGTCAAGGAAGAAGCCCTTGGCGCCGCACTCCTTCATATAGAAGCGGACCCACTTCTTGGTGTATTCGATATAGCCTGGGTGGCCGGGGTTGCAGTGTGCCATACCGCCGTCGAGACTGCCCCAGGAGGCCGCGACGCGGCCGTCGATGCCGCGGATGAACCAGTCGTCATCGATGTCAAGCCCGCCCTGCGGCAGCACCCCGCTATGCGACATCCAGATCAGCAGCGGCACGCCCTGGTCGGAGATGCGCCGGCACATGCGGCGGAACTCGTCGATCGTGCCGTGGTTGGGATCCGGCTCATAGCCCGTTGGCGTGGTGCCGCTGCGGACCGGACGATTGGTCACCAGGCAATAGTTGATACCGGTGAGTTCCTTGCTCGCCAAGCGCTGCTCCCAGTGTTCGCCCTGCTCGGTCCAGGTGGGTTGGTTGTTCCAGGCCAGGCCCTCGCCCCAGAGCGTGCGGAAGACCCAGGCCGGGGTCTCCTCGTAGTAGAACGTGATGTAATCGGCCATGAACTGCTGCATGGTCTCAGCCGTCTGGCCGTAGTGGATCTTGATCTCCGGCATCTGCAGCGAGTCGCCGATGCCGAACGGCGCATGCAGGGTGAAGTCGTAGCCCACGCCGCGACCGGCGTCCTTGAGGTTCAGGATGTAGCCCACGTGCGGCCGGCGGCAGGTGATGGCCAGCCAGTGGCCGGTGCGCGCGTTGTAGAAGACACCGCCGTGGATGGTCATGACGCCCGGGTAGATCCGGCGCCAGACGTTCTGCATGAAGCGTTTGCACTCCTCCGGCGAGCCATGTTCGTGGCCGATGTGGCCGAATTCATCCGCGGGTCCGCTGGAGTGCGCGGAGGGGAAGATCATACGGGTATCGTCGCCCCAGAAGCGCCAGTTCCAGTTGAGTAGCGTGAAGGTATCCACGTAAAGCGGCGTCTCGACGACCGGTCCGCCCGGTCCCGGACAGGGCAGGTCGGTCAAGTCGGCCAGTTCGCGGCGGACCAGGTAATGGACGCCGAAACAAGGGTGCTTCATGTAGGTGCGGTGGCCCATGGCGCGCACCACTACCAGGCCGGCGCCCGCCATGTGATCGACAAAGCGTTCGCCCTTGAGGCGCGTGACGCCGTCGCGCGTCGCCTTCCCATCAACCGGGTGGAGTCGCGTCTTCAACGGCAGGCCATTGACGATGAGTTCGGCGTGACTTGGCCGTCCCGTGTCGAGCAACTCCTCGCCATAGAGTTTGGCGGAGGACACCAATCCCGTTTGTTCATCAACTACGACGTCAAAATCGGCGCGCATGCATTTGCCCTTCCGCTGACTGGACTCCACGTTTCAGAAGGGTGGGAGCATAGCCGCCGCGGCGGCACCTGTCGAGCCAGCAGGCCTATGCGTTCGCGTTTTGGCGGCCTTCCTTCCGTGGGGACGTGAAGCCCCGCTGAACGTCCGTCTGAAGGCGGCCGGCACGCTGCTAGAACTGGCGCGAGCGTGCCTCGTTCGAGCTGCGCCCAGCCAGCATCCGGTCCAGCGTCGCCTCTTCGCGCCGCAGCACATCCGGCAGGTCTTGCCACCGCTGACGGTACAGATTGGCGATCTGCCGGGCTTCGGTCGGACGGCGCAAATGCAGTTGGACGCAGGCGAGCAGCAACTGCACACAAGGCGCGTCCTGCGAGAGGCTGGCAGCTTGGAGCAGCGCCTCCAAGGCATCCTCGTAACACGCACGGTTCATCAGAACATGCCCCAGAATGCGCCAGGCGAGGACTTCGCGGTCATCGCGCGCCAGCACGGCACGGGCGGTCTCCTCCGCCTCGACAAACCGCTGTTGCTGCCGCAGGGCCTCGGCCAGTTGGGTCTGCGCCACAGCGGTGGCCCGCGCGGCCAGACTACGTCGAAGGTGGCACTCGGCGGCCACGGCATCGCCCTGTTCGAGCGAGCACAAGGCCGCCGCGAAGTGGGCGAAGGCGTGCTCCGGCGCGTCGGTCAGGGCCTGTGCCGTGTCCTGGGACAGGCTGGCCTCGTCCATCGATGCCAGGTCCAGCCAGAGCAGCGCGTCGCGCACGCCATCCAGCGATGGGTCAAGCTGCAGGCACTGCCGCAGCGAGATGCGCGCCAGCGCGTAGCAGGATGGCCCCCGCCGCAGCAGTTGGAACCCCTGGATGGCGTGCATGGCGGGGCACTCCGCGCCCCCGCCGGAAGCCTGCCGTATTCCGGCCAGCGCGCTCACGCTGAAGTCCGCGGAGGCCCGTTGCTGCGACGCTGCGGCAGCCAAGCAAGCCCAGGCTGCCAGGTTTCCCGGCGCCGCCGCTAACGCCAATGCGAGCTCGCGCCGCGCCAGTTCGGCGGAGCCCGAGGCGATCCGCACCGCCATGCGCGGCAGAAACAGGTTGGAACGCGCCACCCCGGCAGCCACCGCGCGGGCGATCCACTGCTGCGCCTCACGAACACGGCCCTCGCAGACTGCCGTGGCGGCCAGGTTGGCATAGGCTGGCGCGTCCGTCAGCACCTCGTCGCCGCGCGTCAGCATCGCATCGCCCCGAAGCGCGGGTCGCTGGCGGAAGGTGACCTGCAGCAGACCCCGCAGCACGAGTTCGTCTTCGGAACCAAACTCGACTGCCGTCTGCAGGTTGGCCCGCATCGGCTGTGGCAGGCTGGCGAGTCTGGCCAAGCGCACCTGCGCCGCATAGTTTTCGGGGCGCGCCAGTGCACCGTGATCGCGGGCGAGATCCCACTCCGTCGGGACGGCAGCCGGACGGCAGTTCATCACGCTGACCTCTGCCGCCAGCGTGGCGCGCAGTTCCGCGTGAATTCCGGCCCGGCAGAGCCCGAACTGGTTTAGCCTGGCACTCGGGTTCTCCGGCACCAGCCTGCGGGCCTCGGTGTAGGTGTCCCAGGCCTCGCATCGCAGCCCGGCCGCCTCAAAGGCCACGCCGAGGTCGTTGACGGCCAGCGATGCTTGCCGGCTGATCTGGTCTCGTACGCGCTGCAGTTCAGGGGTCAACGTCTGCGTGAAGGGCAGGTGCGACTGCAGACGGTCCGCAAAGGCGCGACACGCCGCAAGATCCCTCGCATGCAGTGGCGGGGCGCGGCCGTCCACGACCCGGAAGAAGAGGCCCTGCGGGCGCGAAAGGTAGCCGGCATCGGCCCACAGGTCGGCCCGACCCAGAATGGCAACGCGGGTGGCCGCATCGGGCTTCGCAGCCAACCACTCCGTGACGAATGCCGTCGCGCCGGTCCGGGCGGCTTCACGGAGTCTGGCGGCGTGCGCCTCCAAGGCCGGATCGCTCAGGACCTGCTGCAGAACGCGTGGCGGCACGGCGCCGTTGGCCGGGATGGCATGTAACACCTGTCCCCGCGCCTGCGCGGCAATCCGGATCTGGTCAAGGACCGGCCCGTTGCCGACGATCCAGTCGCACCCCTCCAGGTGCGTCAAGGCATCGCGCGCGATTTCGTCGGCGAAGCCCCCCTTGCGACTGTCGGCATCTCCGAGGTTGCGCCACGGTACCACCGCCAGCGCCGCCAGCGCCAGGCCGCAGATCGTCTTGCCAAGCCACGGAGCGCAGGCGACCATGACTTCGTCGGAGTCGCACAGGTGGGCGCCCTGGCTGTCGAGCCAGCCATAGGCGACCAGGTAGCCGGCGCCCATGGCGGCTAACAGCGCGGCCACGGTCGGCAGACGGCCCGAGTCACGCACGAAGTACCAGGGGGAGAATGGCAGGTCGAGCAGCGCCACCGCCACCAGCACGGCGAGGAGCAAGTGCAGGCATCGCATCCCGAAGGAAGGCTGGCTCAGCGCGCGCCGGGCAACCGCCGCCGCCAGCAGGCACGGGATCAGCGTCTGCAGCAACCCGAACACACTGCCGGTATCACTCGTCATCCCGGCCGCCGCCGAGCGCAGCGTGCCCAGCACGCGTGCCACGACCGCGGGCAGCGTAATGCCGCTGGTCCACGCCGCCGAAATCCCGATGCTAACGCCCAGAAAGCCCGCGCCAAGCGCAAACGCCACCGCATCGCGACTGCCCGGGCGGCCGGTCCTCACGCCAGTTGCCAGGCACCAGGGGATCAGCAGAGCCACCGCCATGAACATGGGCGCTTCCACCAGGCCCACGCCCCAGAACAACGCGCTGAATGCCACCCACAGCGGCGCGCCACTCGCCCCGAAGCGTGCCAAGCAGACGGCACCAGCCAACAGCAGCAGCAGGTCGAAACTGGCCGGATGGCAGCGGGTCGCCGCGGCCCAGAACGGCGTGCCGAACAACAGCGCCCACGCCGAAGCCAGGCTGCCGAACATGACGCCGCGGTTGACCCGTGCGCGCCGCGCCGGGTCCGCCGCGGCCGCGTCGTCCAGAACCGAACCGTCATCGCACGGCACGTCCGTGTCGTCGTCCTCCGGTCGCAGGACGTCCTGGTCGCCCCGCTCGCCGCTCGCCGCCGCCTCCAGCAGGTGCGCCATAAGCAGGCAGAGCAACCCAACGGCCAGCGCGCCACAGACCGCGCTGAAGCCGTTCAACCGCCCGACCGCGCTGCCGCCCGGCAGCAAAACCACCACGCGCGCCACGGCGTCCCAGACCGGGTGCGCCATGTCGGACGTCACGCCGAGCCCCATGATGCCGGCCATGCGCTCAGCCGACTCGCCCGGAAAGGCCCCGCGTGAGCGCGTGATGCCATAGACGATCGCCGCCACCACCGAGGCCAGCAGCGCGGGCAACAAGCGCCACCGGCCACTCCATGTGCCGGGGGACGCGCCGCCCGGATCCGTCTGCGAAGCACATACCTGCATGCGTTCCCCGATCCCGTAAGACATAGGCCACGCACCGAATCCACTCACGCCCCACGCGTGGGCAATGGCTCGGCGAACTGCCACGACGGCACACACATAGCAGCGGCCGTTCCATTCCCACATTCGGCATCAGAACAACTTGCCGCCCAATGACATGCGCCATTCTTTCGCGCGCCGATTGCGTGACGCACGGGTGTCCGCTCCGTCCGGTCTGCATCGTTTCCCGCAGCCACCCGGCGGCGTCGCCCGGCCAGAGCGGTCGATCGCCAACCCGGCGAGCGCGCTTGATCTTCGCAGGCAGGACCGGTAGAGTTGCTTTTGCGACTAGTAATATCGACGGAGTTGTTGTGGGCAAGGAACAAGAGCCTCGGGCCTCAATCGCAATCGTGGATGACCATGCCTACGCGGGCGAGGCCATGCGCCGCTGCCTGGGCGCCCTGAACTGCGAGATCCGCGTGTTCACGGAGGCCGCGGCCTGCCTGACTGATCTGGCCCGCGCGCCGGTCGACATCGTGATCACCGACCTGAACATGCCCAAAGTCGGCGGCCTTGAGCTACTGGCGGCCGTGAAGGGCGCCTGGCCGACGACCGATGTCATTATCGTCACCGGGCAGGCTGACAAGAGCAGTGCCATCGCCGCGCTCAAAGCCGGCGCATTCGATTTCTTCGAGAAACCCGTCGACGCCGTCGATCTGGTCGAGACCGTCAAGCGGACCGTGCGCTACCGTCAGGCCGTGTCCGAACGCGACCGTCTGGCCGAGGAACTCTCCCGCATATCCAGACGCGAAGCGCAGCGCTGGGGAGTCGAGAGCCTGATCGGGGAATCCGCGGTTCTCCAGCGCGTGGTGCACGACATCCGCCTGCTGCACGGTCCAGGAAACACCACGGTGCTGATCTCCGGCGAGAGCGGAACCGGCAAGGAACTCGTGGCGCGCGCGATCCACTTTGGCAGCCAGAAGGCAGCGAGACCGTTCGTGGCCGTCAACTGCGCGGCGCTCTCCACGGAACTGGCCGGCGCCGCGCTTTTCGGCCATGTCAAAGGCGCGTTCACCGGGGCCGTTGCCGATCACAAGGGGTTCTTCAGCACGGCCGACGGAGGCACCATCTTCCTGGATGAAATCGGCGACATGAATCTCGCCGTGCAGGCCAGCCTGTTGCGGGTGCTCGAAGACGGCGTGGTCACACCGGTAGGCGCCGCCAAGGGCCATCGCGTCAACGTGCGCGTGATCGCCGCCACCAACGTGGAACTCAAGGCGCGCGTCGCGGCCGCGGCCTTCCGAACCGACCTCTACTACCGCCTGGCCGGGTTCACCATCGAACTGCCCCCCCTGCGCGCACGCGCCGAGGACATCCCCGCGCTGGCCAGCCACTTCGTCCGGCAGCTCTCGTCCGAGATGGGACTGGCTCCGCCGACGTTCAGTACGAACGCGCTGACCCTCCTGCAGGGGTACCGCTTCCCGGGCAACATCCGCGAACTGCGAAACCTGGTCGAACGCGCGCTGATCGAAAGCGGCGGGCGGCAGATCACGCCCGAGTGCTTCCGCTTCCTCAACGTCCAGACGCCGGCACGACCCGCACCTCCGAGTGGGCGCGCGGACCCGCCGGCCAGCGTGGAGGACCTGCCGCTCACCCTGCGCGAAGCGGAGGATGCCTTCATCCGGCGTGCCGTGGCCGCCTGCGATGGCAACCTCGCAGCCGCCGCGCGTCGCCTGGGCGTGACGCGCGCCAAGCTTTACCGCCGCCTGGCGGCCCTGCCGGAGTAGTCCGCGGGCGCGGGCACCGCGGAATCCGCAGCGCCGTCGGCCATCCGTCTTCCGTTGCGCGAGCTGTGCCCTGCCCGCTGGCGGCGCGCCACCGTCCCGCTCAGAAGTTACAGCCGCAGGACCAAGACATCCCGCTATTCACGCGGCACGCCGAATGATAGAATCTGCTGACAAAGACGGGGTTACACGCTACGCCGTCATCGGTCTCCAAGCCTGCTTCCAGCTGGGACACGGAACGTAATGAATATTAAGCTTCCAGACGCCAGATGGCGTGAACGATGGATCCTCGGACTGACGCTGGTGACCATGACGGCGGCAATCTTGACTGCGCGATCCCTCGTGGGGGGGAACCGCGACCGCCCCATGACCAGCGGCGTGGCCGTCGTGCTGCCCGCGGCCGAACTGCAACGACTCGACCTCACAGCGGACGAGATTCCACCGGGCTACACGCAGTTGCGTTCTCCGGCGGCGCTGAAGAGGCTGGGGATCAAGCGCAATCCGGACTACACCACCAAGCCGGGCGACATGGAGGCGATCGCACGCCACGGAGGGGTCTGCTCCTTCATCAGCGCCTTCGGCACGGACGAATCGGCACGCATCATTCTGAACGGCGTCTATTTCCGTGATCCGAAGCACTTCGATTCGTTCGTCACGTTCCAGAAATCCCAGCAGCGACCGGTGCGCGCGTTCGGGATGACCGACGCGCAGGGGCAGTGGCTGCTGATGGCGGGCATAGACCCGGAGCTTCCGTACGCTCCAGACGAATTGGCCGCGCTTGATAAGGGCCTCGCGCGATATCAGCAACGGCTCGCGCTGCAGCCGACCTTCGATCAGTTGACTGCGTCGCAGGGCGTGCCGCGTGAGCCGCCCAAGGGGCCGTAACGCGTGCCGACGTTCCGCAACGGGCACCATGAACCCCTGTCGACTGCCTCCAGGAACATCCTGCGAATCCTGCTCGCGGCTGTGTTCCTGCGGACCGCGGTTACTTGGACGTTGGCCGAGACGGCTGCATCGCGGGCTGCCGAAGTCACGACGAACGCCCTCCCTACGCTGGCGTCGTCAATTGATGCCACCACCAACACGCCAGCCGCACATCCGGCCACGGCAGACGGAGCGGCTACCGGGCGCATGGACTCGCTACATGGCCGGGCATCTGCGTTTGTCCATCGCTTCAGCCGAGGCGTGGACCGCATCCTGCACGGATGGATCACACCGGCGGAGCACGAGACGAGCGAAACGATCGACCGGTTCTTCGGGGATCGCGGCGAGAGTCTCGTTGGCGACGGACGCTCGTCTCTGCGCATCACGCCGTCGATCAACCTCAGCCGCGCGGATGGCGTCAAGCCGCGCGCTCGGTTCGGGCTGACACTGAACGTACCCCAGCTCAACAACCGACTGCAACTGGTCGCGAGCAACTACGCAACGGAGGAAGACGTGCTGCCAGGCGTCACGGACCTCTTCAGCCGGCAGCGCCGTGTTCCGGGAGAAGACGACAAGTCGGCGGGGCTCCGCCTCATCATCGCAAACCAGCGCCACTACGGGCTGGATGCCGGCGCGAGCTTGCGGTTCCGGCCCGAGCCGGTACCCAAGCTGAAGCTGAAGGGAGAACTCCGACACCAGGCCGGGCACTGGATGCACCGACTTCAGGAGACCGGCTTCTGGCGGAGCGACGATGGCTTTAGCGAGAAGACCGAGTTGATTGAGGCCCATGCTTTCAGCGACCGTCTGGTGCTCACCGGATCGCAAGCAGTGCTGTGGGAGGAGCGCGAGCCGGGCCTCACGCTCGGCGTGAGTGTGTCGCTGCAGCGTAAGCTGCGCGACGACCGTGAGATCGGTGTGACCGCGGCCATGGAAAGCGCCACGGAACCGTCCCTCGAAGTGACCGCCTATGCTCTGCGCGTGCCGTACCGGCAGCGGCTATACCGCGATTGGATGCGCTTGAAGGTCGAGCCCGGACTCAACTTCGAGCGTGAGCGGGACTTCACCGCTGACCCGCTCATAACCGTGGCGCTCGAAATCCGCTTCGGTGACCTTCCCGCCCGGAAGTGAGATCCGCATGCGCGACCGGCGTCTCGCCCGGATAGGCGGCCCAGACCACGGGCCAGGTCCGGGCCAGGCCGGCCTCCTTGCGGGGAAAGCCGGAGTCCTGCTCGGTCAGGAGCCAGGGCCGCACCAGTTCATGGGTGCCGCCGCTCTGGGGTTTGAACGGAAGGGCACTGCGGCCGAAGAATCGGCGCCGTCTTGCGCCCCATCGGGCCTTCGTGTGCGACCGGCCGTGCGCGAACCTCTGATGCCTAGCGCGCGGCTTGCGGGGGTCAAGGGCCTGACCCCCGCCTACTTGCCCCTCGCCCACGACGCCGTAGGGATGCCCCAGGCCCTTGGGGCATCCGCCGCGGGTTCGTCGCGAATTGCCCTTCGGCGGGGTCTCCGCCCGGCCGCCGGGTTGCTCACGCGGGAGTCCGTGCACACGCCGGCCCGAGCTGCTATGCTGCTCGGGTTGCCCGAAAACCTCTCTCGAAAGGATCGGCACATGCAGATCGAGTTACACGCTGACAAGCGGCGCATGGGAGCCGCCGCGGCCGCGCTGGCCGCCAGCCGACTGCGGGAGGCCCTCGCGATGCGCGACTCAGCCTGTCTGATCGTGGCAACAGGCGCCAGCCAGTTCGAGATGCTGGCGCACCTGGTACGCGAGCCCGGCGTGCAATGGGACCGCGTCACGGCGTTTCACCTTGATGAGTATGTCGGCATCGCCGAGTCGCACCCGGCCAGCTTCCGGCGCTACCTGCGCGAACGCTTCGTGGAGCACCTGCCAAGGTTGCAGCAGTTCCATTACGTGAACGCGGAAACTGATGCATCGGCGGAGTGTCAGCGGTTGGCAGGACGGATCCGGGACTGCACCGTCGACGTGGCCTGCATCGGCATCGGGGAGAACGGCCACCTGGCGTTCAATGACCCGCCGGCCGACTTCGAGACCGAAACGCCCTACCTGGTCGTGGACCTCGACGATGCCTGCCGACGGCAGCAACTGGGCGAGGGCTGGTTTCCGACGCTGGACGACGTGCCGCGCAAGGCCATCTCGATGAGCATCCGCCAGATCCTCAAAGCGCACACCATCGTCTGCACCGTGCCGGATGCGCGCAAGGCCGTGGCGGTGCGAAACGCCGTCGAGGGTCCGCTCACACCGGACGTGCCGGCTTCCGTTCTGCGACAGCATCCAGCCTGTCATCTCTTCCTCGATCCTCCGGCCGCCAGTTTGCTGAGGGCCGACACGATGGTCCGAAGGGGGTGAGTGGTGCGCGCGTTGGTCGATCTGCAGGTCAACGGCTTTGCAGGCGTGGACTTCGCATCCGCAGCCCTGACACGGTCAGGCATCGCACGCGTCTGCGCCACGTTGCTCGAGCGCGGCACGAGCGGCTTTCTGGCCACCGTCATAACCACGGCCTGGCCGGTCTACGAACACGTGCTGCCCCTCCTGGCGGACGCCGTGACACGGCCGCCAGCAGGCGCGCGGGTGCTGGGCATCCACCTGGAAGGGCCCTTCATATCGGCCGAACCCGGCGCGGTGGGCGCCCACCCGCGCCAACACGTGCAGGCGCCGTCGCTGGCGGCATTTGACCGCCTGCGAAACCTAGCCGACGGCTCGCTCGCGCTGCTGACGCTGGCGCCGGAGATCCCAGGGGCCCTGGTCGTGGCGCGCGCCGCGGTCCGCGCCGGCGTGGTGGTCGCCACCGGGCACACCCTGGCATGCGACGCCGACATGCAGGCGGCGGTCTCGACCGGCGCGCGCCTGATCACGCACCTCGGTAACGGCTGCCCCACCACCCTGCCCCGCCATGACAACCCCATCGTGACCCAGTTGGCCAGCGGCCTGCAACCCATGATCATCGCGGATGGCCAGCATCTACCGCCAGCGTTCGTGCGGCTCGTGGCGCGCGTGACAGGTCGAAACGGCCTGATTGCTGTCTCAGACGCGTCGCCGGTTGCCGGCCTGCCGCCGGGCGACTACGAGTCGTTCGGCACGCCGGTAAGGTTGGAGGCGAGCGGACGACTGGTCTGCCGCGACCGCGACGCGCTGGCGGGCAGCTCCGTGGCCTTGCTGCAATGCCTGAACTGGCTGGCAGCCCAAGGGTGGACCGAGCCGGAGCTCTGGGCCGCGGGCCGGGACAACGCTCTAGCCGTGCTGAGGCGCAGTCGGAGTGACCTGCCGGATGCCGGCGTCGTGTGGCGAGATGACCAGTTCGCGGTCGGCGGCACAGACTCACCGCCCCCCTGATGGGAGGACACGCCCACTGACGCATCGTCCGGGCGAGACCTGTTCGTTGTTGGCTCTCTGGCGCGCGCCACCGCGCCGGCTTCAGTGCAGCAGGATGAGCCTGGTCTCCCAGGGCTCGAGTTGTCGCAGCGTAAGGCACAACCCGCCGGCCTCGGCCTGCGCCGCCAACGCGCGCGTGCGTCCGCCGGCCGTCAGCAGGCACGCCCGACGGGCAGCCGTCCGAAGGTGCACGGTCGCTGCGGCGATCGGATCGAGCCCCGCGTTGAGCAAGGCCACCCCGCCACGCTCGTGGTCGACCGAACCGCGCGCGACCGACACCAGCGGCACCGTCTCGTCGACCCGCACCGGCATCCGGTCCCGGCTGAGCCAGTCGGCCACGTTCTGCAACTGCCGGCGCTTGGCTACCGAGTGCAGGAAGATCCACGGTGCATAGCCGATCACCACGACCCGGCCGCCCAACTCATTCTCAAACGCCGTCATGCCCGGGCCCTGCGGACGGTAGAAGTAGTCCTCCATCACCGTCAGAATGCGGACGCCGGCCGCCACGGGCTCCAGCACATCACCCATTCCCAGGGCATTGCCCCAGAACTCGATCCGCGCATCGCGCAGCTGGCCGGCGGCCGGCCCGTTCAGCGGATCGTCGGCAAACCGCTCCATCAGGCCGTTGTCGAGCCGCCGCGCGAGTCGCACCCCGGTCAGGTGGCCCAGGCCGCGTTCAGCCAGGATCTCCAGGGCAGTCGAATCCATGAGCACGCCGCCCGACAGCATCGCGCGCAACTCGGAATCGGAAAACACCTCCGCAATTCGACCGCACAGAACCGTCGCGCAGCCGGGAGCATCAGCGGCGATCGGCAGTCCAATCTCGCCCAACACCAGCGGGCGCGTGACGTCATACTGCGGCTGCCAGCCGAGCCAGCGCTCGCCCGGCCGGACGGACCGCCGGGCCATCAGCTGGCTGCTCCAGGCCGCCCAGAGACCGGCCGTTGGCATCCCCGCAGTGTGCCGCACCCAGCGCTCCCACAATGGCCGGGCAGGCGGGATGCGCTCCAGCAACGGCAGGACATCCGCGGCTGCATCGGCCTGCATGCCCAGCAGGTTGAACGCCACGCCGTTCAAGCCGTATGCCAGGGCCAGGGTGCACTCATCGATCAAGGCCGTGGCGGACTTCTTGAGCCGCTGATAGGGGAAGTTCTCGAGTTCATACTGCACGTCGGCGATCGCCGGCGGCAGCGATGCGCGCTGCCAGCCGCACTCAACCGCCTTGCGGTACATCTCGATCGGCGTGGCGTCCGAGTAGAATCCGCCTCCGGGACGCGCCTTGGTCGCCTGCAGGGCCGTGAACCACCGGTCGAACGCCTGGCCCGAATAGGTGGTCCAACCGGGTCCGGCGGACATCTTGCCGAGAGCGATTTTCGGGTTCACCCCGTGGACGGTTGCGGCCACGTCTGCCAGCAGGGACGTGAGCGTGGCGGCGTTCTGCTCCACCCACAGCCGGCGCAGCTCTCCCTGCGCCGGATCGTCGAAGGTTCGGGCCAGTTCCTCGCGCGTATACTTCCGGCCCGACCGCCGTTCAAACAGATCGAGGCAGACCGGGCAGAAACAGCCCCAGGCGACGCCGTGGTGATGCATGCGGATGTCGTCGTCCACCCAGATGAAGTCGGGCCGCGCGGCAGCCACCAACTCGTACTTTGCCCGCACATAGGCCCGCATCGCGGGTGTGTTGGGACAGGCGCAACTGGTGGAGACGCCGCCGTCGTGGCCGACCATGGCCTGGAACGGCAGAGGCGGCATGTACGACCAGCCTTCATTGATGTGCCCGATCGTGCAGAGCACGTTGATCCCGGCCGATGCAATACCGGCCTCGCGAAGCGCGTCGATGCGCTTTGCGGCCAGATCCATCCGGCGCGCATAGACGTCCAGCGGGATGTAGAGATGATGGGTGATCGTTTCGAACAACGCCACTTCGTCAACGACCGTCCGGTGTCGGCCCAGCAGGTCGAGCAACCGCGCGAAGGCCGCGTCGGTCTCCCACTGCGCCAGCCCGATCCGCCATGACAGCGTGAGGTTCGATGCCGGTCCCGCGGGTCCGCGCGTCGCGTGCATGGTCGTCATACCCCCTCCGTCCGCAGGCTTCCCGGCACAATCGCGCCATGCTGCGCGAGCAGTCGGTACAGGTCCGCCTGCGGGACCGCTTCAGGATCAATCCCCGTCCGCGCGCTCAATGCTGCCAGTGCGCCGGCAGCCTGCCCCATGGCCATGCACGGACACTGCCCCCAGGCAAAGAAGTGGGCCGGCGCATTGATGCCCTCCTGCGTCATGGCACCGCCGAGGCTTCCCGATTTCTCGACCAGCAACGTGCGGGCGCCCGCCCGGCCCGCCTGGACCGCCGCGACCACCCCCGCCGTTCCACCACCCACCACAATCACATCATACTCGGATGTCATCTTGCCTCGTCCCTTCTGAGGATCGGGTTCGTGGTGCACGTCTGCGAGCCAGGCCGCGAACCGAGACATCCACAAGATGCGGGTCTTCGCCCAGCTTGAGCCCTTCGGCGATCGCTTCGCTCACCGTCCCAAACTCGAAGACGGACGCGGTCTGCTTCGCTATGCGATCAGCGTCGCAGCGACTTCTGAGAGTCAGTCTCACCGTCACTTCATACTGCATACCAACCTCCTGTGACGATTCCGAGGAAAACCGTTCCAGGCTATTGCACGCCGAGCCCGTGAGGTCTGACACGCAGACGACGGTGTTCTGCGTCTCTGCGCAGTCGCCAGAGTGATAGCTCTGTTCAAGGCCATACAGAGCTACCGGCACTCCCGGTTGCACCCTATCGAGAAGAAGATGGCGGGTAACGACATCTGTCAAATTGCGCACCGTGATACGTGTCGACGTGGACAGATCATTTTACGCTATCCTTGCGTCTGCGCGCTACTTCCGCGATTTGTCGGTTCACATCGTACAAGAGCGCGTTTGCGTCCGCAAGGAGGCGCTGGGCCTGCATCAACCCTCTCGCGCCTTCTCCGGCAGATAGGCGCCGTGGCCCGTCAGGTGCTGACGCAACTGCGTTACGTCGACGGCATGGACATCGGGCCGGGCGGCGCGGGCAGTGAAGGCCGCGGCGGCGCCGGCCGCTTCACCGGTGGTCAGGCAGCAGGCCATGATGCGCACGCTGCCATTGACGGAGCGATCGGTCGAGATGCAACGGCCGGCGACCAGGACGTTGCGCAAGCCGCGCGGGGTCAGGCAACGGTACGGCACACCGTAGCTCTCGCCCTTGCCGAGTTGCTTGACCTCTTCCTCGATCTTGCGCTGGATGGCCGTCGGGTCTTTCTGGCGCTTGAGAAACGCACTGATGTCACCCTTCTTATGCACGTCAACATTGTAGGCGTTGCGGCAGATCTCGTCGTCAAAGCTGCGGCGCGCGACGTAGTCCTGGATCGTGAGCACGTAGTCGCCCGTGATCCGCCGTGTTTCACGCACCCCCAGCAGCGCGCCGGTTGCCGCGAGAAACGCCTCGCGGAAGGCCGGGTGATACTCCGCGAAGGCGTCGCGGTACTGCGCCGCCTGCTGCCGGCCGCGGATCAGGGCGGCCGAGACGCTGGCCGGGTCCGTGGCATCGACGTCGTAAATGTGACCGAAGTTGTAGCTGTAGGTACGCGGACCGATCTGCTTGCTGCACGAGTGCTGGTCGATGATGAAGGGGTAACGATCCGAGGCCACGGCCTTGTGCACCGGGCTCTCCGGATCGAAGAAGTGCATGCTCGGTGCGCTGCCGGCCGGGCGGTTGGGGTTGTACCAGCAGTCGTGGGGCTCGACGTTGCCAAGCATGAAGCAGTGCGTCGTGGGCTGCAGACCGCCCTGGGCATCGCCTTTCTCGAAGGCGGCGCCGGCCCAGGCCGCCAGGTCGCCGTCGCCGGTGCAGTCCACATACACCTTGGCACGGTAGGCCCGCAAGCCGGCCTTGCTGCTCACCAACAGTGCGTCGATTTCGCCGTCGTCGGACTTCTCCACGCCACAGAACTGGGAGTGGAAGAGCACCGTGGCGCCGGCTTCAGTCACCAGGCGGTCATAGAGGCGCTTCAGGAACTCCGGATCTATGGCCGGATCCCACGTGTAGGTCTGCTTCCAGTGATTGCACAGCGCCTGCCGGATCCGCTCGGCCAGCCCCTGCGCGATGACCTTCTCGCCGTCCGCATAACCGCAGAACCACGGCACCAGTCCCAGCGTGCCCATGCCGCCGAGGGTACTGGTCGCTTCGATCAATAGCGTCTTGGCCCCTGCGCGCGCGGCGGATGTCGCGGCCGCAGAGCCCGCCGGCCCGCCGCCGACCACGATCACGTCCCACCCGTCATCCAGCGCCACCTGCCGTGCGGGTAGCGTCATCGTACGTTGCTGGCCCATCCGAGCCTCCTGTGGTTGGCCTGCATTCTCAAATACAGACTTTCATTCTTCACTCCGAGGCTTTTGCAGAATCCCTGCAAGAGCCGGGAAACTGAACCCCGAACCCTGAACCCTCCGCTTGCACAAACCGGAGGTTATGCAAGCGCCTTTTGCATGAAACGCATCCATGCGCCGCTCATGAGCCGCGCCGCAGCCGACTCATCCGATCCCTTGCAGGAACAACTCCACGTCCAACGCGGGCAGGTAGACCGACGCAACGCCGCCATCTGATATCATTACCGTTAGTGTGTGGCTCGCGCCGGCGGCGTCGCAGGCGCTGACGGTCTTCGCCGTCGCCGCCCCCGCCCGCCAGCGGATCTCGATGCCGCGCACCGGCTCGTCGCCGTAGTTGAGCAGGCTCAGCAGGCGGGCGCCGTCCGGCAGGCGTCCCAGCGCACAGCCGACCTGGGGAACCGGCGAGATAACCTCCGGCAGGTCCTCGGGCAGCAGACTGCGGATCGCGCGGACGAGGCGATCCTCCGGAATCCGGCAGGCCGGCTGTCCGTCGCCAAGCGTGATCCCCCAACGGCCCGGCAGCAGAACACAGCCGGACGCCGCGTTGCGCACGATCGCGTCGTGATGGGCATCCTCGAAGCTGTTGGAGAAGTGCACACCGAACAGGTCGGCCAACGCGTAGTCCTCCCGCTGCCGCATCCAGCGGTCGTAAAGTCCGCAGCGGCCGGTGGCCAGCACGCGCCCGCCGCGCTGCACCCATGCACGGATCGCCGCGACCGTCTCGTCCGCCAGCGGCAACACCTGCGGCAGCACCAGCACCCGCACCTCGTCGAGCTTCGCGAGGCGGTCGCTAAGCAAGTAGCGGAATGGAATCTGGTGCCGCATCAACGCCTGGGCCGCAGCCTCATACGCGCGGCGGTAGTCGGGTTCGTCCGCCAGCAGCGACTCGAAGTTGTAGAGCAGGGCGACCGGCGACGCGTCTGACGCGGCACCGAAGAGATCCCACTTCCCACGGTAGAAGTCGGCCAACTGGCGGTTCTGTTGCCGCCAGCCGCTGTCGCGCAGCAGGATCGGCAGTTCGCCGCCGTTCTCACCGCGCAATCCCCACGGTCCGCCGAGCGCGTGCCCGCCATACATGGCAGACTCGGCGTGGCACCGGCGCAGCGCGCGCGCGCCGGGCAGCGACGGCCGCGGCAGACCGCGGCTGCCCGCCCCCACCCCGGACCCCGGCACGACATGGATGCCCGCCGCGTTGCCGAGTGAGAGAGTGTAGTGCTGCGAGACGATCTTCTCGCCGGTCCACGCCGGAAAGAGCCCGTTCTCCGCATACGTGAAATCCAGCAGTTCAAGCATGGCATGCCAGTTGGCGTTCTCGAGCACATGCTTCTGATGGTTGCCGATGCCGATGTTGGCGGCCATCACGACGTCGGGCTTGAGCGCCCGCGCCCGCGTGCAGATCAGCTCCAGACTGGTCCGGACCTCGGCGGCGCGACAGCGGATCCAGAGCTGGAAAAGCGGATCGCGCGGCCGCGCCGCGCGCGGAATCTTCAGCCCCTCAAGTTGTTCAGGTCGCAGCCCCAGATCGCGCCATGGGTCGGTCACCTGAGCCCGGACATAGGCCCGGAAGACCTCCTGGCAGCAGGGACAGTGACAGCCGTCAGCCTGGAGGTTATCGATCCAGATCCCGTCGGCACCCATCTCAATGGCCTTGGCGACGCACCGCAGGATGTGAGCGCGGAAGCCGGGGCGGTTGGCGCACGGCTTGGCGCGCCAGTACTGATCGCCGTACTCGAACGGATGGCCGTCGTGCTGTCCGTTCCAGTCCAACCGGCCCCAGTCGCGAGCCTGGTCCGACTCGCCGACGATGGTCTCGGGCATCACCGTGCCGTACTGGATGTACGTGAAGACCTTCACGCCGTGGCGGTGGTAGTTGGTGATCAGGCGTGCGGTGGCGGCCATCTCGTCGGCTTCCGCCTCCAGACCGAAGCCCTTGTAGAAGTGCGTCGTGACCCAGTTCACGCCCGCCTCGGCCAGGGCTCGCGCGCACGCCTCGCTCTCCAGCGTACCGAACCACTGATCGGACCACAGCGCATTCCCCTCCTGGGCCTCATGGAACCCGCCGAGGCGGCGGTAGAATTGCGCCGGTTCCCAACCGGCCCAGGTCCAGGAGATCAACGCGCTTGGTGTCTTCATGGTTGTGTGCGGGAACTCGTCCGTCGTGAGAAGCAAGCGGCCAAATGCGGTCAGCTTAACAGCATCGACCTGTCGCTCTCAATGGCGTTGTGCCCGACCCCGTTCTGCGGGAGTTGGGAAAGCGGACGTTTGCGCCAACAAGCGGACGGCTCACCGTCTGCCACGGAAACCCCTTGCCGTCGGCGCGCGGGTCGTTTAGCCTTGCTCTGCAATCGCCCTTGCGCCGGGTTGTGCCAAGCGGCTTCTTGGAGAAGCCGCCGACCGACGCCACTGTCACCTGTTATGTCACCGACAACTCGACCGTTTCGCAGCCGTCTCGGCTCCCTGCTGCGGCCCGTGTGGCCGCTGCTGGTGGGCGTGCTGTGCTGGGCTATCTTCACCTGGCCTCTGCCGCGCCACTTCGCGACCGGCATCCCGTCGTCCGACCGCAACACGGAGGTCGGCGGTGCCCGCGAGATGATTCCCGGCGACCACCTGCAGTTGCTCTACCACTTCTGGCTCGCGCGCGACATGCTCGCTGGCCAGACGCCGCCGTTCGCCAACGTCTACGAGTTCAACACCGGCGGGGACGAGGGCACCCGCCGCCAGCCCGACCCCTACTATGCCCCCTTCTCGCTGGTCTATGCGCTCTTCTCGCGTTGCGGCGGCCACGCAGTTGGCTGGAACATGGCCGGGCTGGTCGCGTTCCTGACGGGCTTCCTGGCGACCTTTGCCCTGGCCCGCCGCTATGCGGTCAGCCTCAGCACGGCCATGGTGGCCACGCTGGTCGCCACGGCCTTCCCGTACCGCTGGATCACACTGCTGATCGGCAGCCCCACCGGCTTCGCGATGGGGCTCGTGCCGCTGATGCTGCTCGGTCTCGATCAGGCCGTGCGGCAGGGCCGGTTCCGTGGCGGTCTGCTGGCCGGCGTGGCGATCGTCTGCGCCTACGGCTCCGACCTGCACGTCTTCTACTTCAGTCTGCTGGCAGCGCCGGCCTGGTGCCTCTTCGCCCGGCTCGCCACGCCGGTCGCCGCCGACGCCTTGAGCCGGCGTCGAACCCTGCTGCGCCCCATATTGGCCCTGTTGCCGGCCGTGATTCTGGCACTGGCGGCGGCCGCTACCAGCGTGATCCTGAACCGTCACCTGGGCACCACCGAGGTCGCCGCGGGCCGCAGTTGGCAGGAGGTAGTCAACTACTCGCCCCATGCCTCCGGGTTGCTCTCCTACCTCAACCAGGGCATGTCCAACCACCTCTTCTTCGGAGGGGCGCTGCTGCTGCTGCTCCTGCTCTGCGGCATTCACCGGGCCTTCCATCCGCAGACCGGACAGGAAGACGCGCCCGCCCGCGCCGGCACGCTGGCCTGGATCCTGGGGATCGCGCTGGTGCTCGTCGTGGCCCTGGCGCTGGGGGCCAACGGGCCGGCCGACGGGGTGCTGCTGCGAGCCTGCCGACGCCTGATCCCGCGCTACACGATGATCCGGCAGACGGTCAAGGTCTACTGCCTCCTGCCCAGCCTCCTGGCGGTCCTGCTAGCCCTGCTGATGCCGCGCTTCCGAACCAGCCCCGGGGTTGCATCACTGGCCGCACTGCTAGGCGTGCTCGTGTTCGAGGAGAGCCTGGCCCACGTGCGCGCGACGATCTGCCTGCTGCCGCCCACGCAACCGGCCTACACGGCCGCGGCCACGCATGCGCAGGCTGCCGGGCGCGTGCCGCACGCGCTGGTGCTGCCGCTCTGGCCGGGCGATTCGCACTGGACCTCGATCTACCAGTATGGCGTGATGCACTCCCGCCTGCGCATGGTCAACGGGTATGCGCCGGCACGCCGCAGCGACTATGTGGAGCGGGTCTTCCACCGCTTCGCAAGCTGCAATGAGGGCGTCATCACAGACCCTCAACTGGACGAACTGGCTGCCATGGGAGTCCACTACCTCGTGCTGCACGAGAATGCCTTCCCCGAACAGGTAAGCCCGTTTCCGGCCGCCATCACGCTGCGCCGGCTGCTGCAACACCCGCGGCTGGAACTGCTGCGACAGTCCGGCCCGGTCTGGTGCTTCCTGATCCGCGAGCAGCCCGGCGAGTTTGGGACGACGGCCGCCTGGGGGCCGCCGCTCTTCGCGGCCGCTCGGCGGTGGGAGTTCGAACGGCAGATGCGGACCGGGATGACCCTTGAGGCGGCCGACGGCGCCTCGGCCAGCAATGCCCTGGCAGGCACGGTTGGCGGACATGCCCTGCTGACGCTGCGCGGCCCGCCGGCCGCGGCGCCGGACCTGCGGCTGGCCTTCCGTGCCAGCGGCGACGGCGAGGTCACCTGGCGCACCAGCGGCCTGGCGACCAGCGAGACGGCGCGTGTGACCACGCCCGGCTGGCTGTGGTTTGCGATGCCGGTCCTGCCAACCGGCACCACGGAACCGCAAGCCTGGACCGCGAGCATCAGTGGCGGGCGCGTCGCGCTCGACCTGGCCCTGCTCACGGCCGGCACGGCGCCCGCCACCAACACGACAGGCGCATTCGTGTTTGCAGCAGCCGATCTCTTCCACGCCGGCGCGACCGACCCCCGCGACGGCAGTGTCGTGCTCGATCCCCGGCGCGATCCCGATGGCGCGATCGTCTACGGCCCCCACCTGCCCGTGACGCCGGGCCTTTACGACATCCGGCTCGTGTTCGAGACCCCCGCCCCTGCCGGTCAGGAGGTGGGGCAACTGGCCGCAGGCCCCCTCGACGGACCCTTCCATGTCGCGGCGGCGCGGGCCGGCGAGGCCTGTTGGATGCGACGCGTCGTGCTGGACAATCGGCCCCTGCGCCTGGAGTTCCGATACCACCGCACGTGTGCCGTGCGGTTGCGCCAGTTCGAACTGCGACCGGCCGCCACCACCAATGCCGCCGTCCTGCCCTGAAGGGCCAGTCTGGGAGTCTGATGGCACCACGCACCGACAAACCCGCCAACCACCGCATCCAGCCGGATGATCTGACCGTGCAACATGACTCGCTGGTGGGCATCGACTCGGATGGCTGCGTTTTCGATTCCATGGAGGTGAAGCAGCGCGAGCACTTCCACCCGCTGATCATCCGCTACTGGGATCTCGGACGCATCGAGCCGCAGCTCCGCGCGGCGGCCGAGTTTGTGAACCTCCGCTCCCAGTGGCGCGGCCGCAACCGCTTCCCGAACCTGCTCCTGACGTTCGAACTGCTGCATGCCTGGGACGCGGTGCGCCGCACGGGCGTGAAACTCCCGGAGTTGGACGCGCTGCGGGCCTACTGCAACTCGGGGCTGTCACTGGGCGACCCCTCGCTGGAAGCCGAGGTTCAGCGCACCGGCGACCCCGAACTGCGCCGCCTGTATGCGTGGAGCCGGGCGATCAACGCCGACATCGATGCGCGCATGCGCCCGGTTCCGCCCTTCCGCTGGGCCGTCAAGGCCCTTGCGCGCATCCAGGCGCACAGCGATGCGCTGGTGGTCTCGCAAACGCCCGCCCAAGCGCTGGTCAAGGAGTGGCGCCAACACGCGCTCACGCCCTATGTCGCACTGATCGCGGGCCAGGAGCACGGCACCAAGGCCCAGCAGTTGCAGGACGCCGCCAACGGCCGTTACGCCCCCGGCCGCATCCTGATGATCGGCGACGCACCTGCCGACTGCGCCGCAGCGCGTGCAAGCGGTGCCCTGTTCTACCCGATCCTGCCGGGACACGAAGAGGCCGCCTGGGAGCGTTTCTGCGGCGAGGCCTACGACCGTTTCCTGAACGGCGCCCTGGCCGGCCCCTACGCCGATGCCCTGCTGGCGGCCTTCGACGCCGCCCTGCCCGACACGCCGCCGTGGGTGTAAGGAATCTGGAACTCACGAAACCAGAAAAGGGCGGGTAAGCCATCTTCCTGGCTTAGACATTTTGCCGCAGTTCCGTTGGAGGCAGGCACGAGACAAAGACCGAAGACGAAGATTGACGACAACGCTGGAGTGCGGGATCTCTGTCGTGTGTCGTTGTCTTTGGTCTTTGAAATTGATGCCCGGCTACCCCACGGTTTGTTCGCGGCGCAGCGTTCAGCAGGATGGGGTGCTAACGAACCAGCGCGTACAGACGCTTGATCTCCTCGGGCCAGCGCTCCTCGTCGGGGGTCTCAAGGATCAACGGCAGCCCCTCAAAGCGCGGATCGTTCATCACCCACTCGAACGGCTTCCATCCCAGGTGCCCGTCACCCAGGCACGCGTGGCGGTCGACATGCGAACCGCACGGCACCTTGGAATCGTTCAGGTGAATCCCGCGCAGCCAGCGCCGACCCACGATCCGGTCGAAGTCGGCAAGTGTGCTTTCGTACCCGGCCCGGGTGCTGAGATCGAAGCCGGCCGCGAACAGATGCGCTGTATCGAGGCAGATTCCAACCCGCGTGGGATCATCCACGCCGCGGATCAGCGCAGCCAACTCCTCAAACGTCCGGCCCAGGCAGGCCCCCTGCCCGGCTGTGTTTTCAATCACGATGGTCACACCGCGCGTCTCGTGCAAGACCTGGTTGATCGCCTGGGCCACACGCTCCAAGGCCTGCGCCGGTTCCAGCTTGTTCAGATGACTGCCCGGATGCAGATTCAGCCGGTCCAGACCGAGCGCGGCGCAGCGCCGGGTCTCGTCGAGCAGCGCCGCCACCGACTTGGCGTAGGCTTCCTCGTCCGGATTGGCGAGGTTGATCAGGTAGCCGGCGTGCGGCAGCACCTGCGCGGCCGTGTAACCGCCAGCCGCAAGATTGGCCGCAAAGCCGCTCATGTTGGCTTCGGTGTAGGGCGCCGCGTGCCATTGCCGCTGGTTGCGCGTGAACATGCCGAACCCGCGCGCGCCGATCGCCGTGGCATTCAGCGGGGCCTGTTCCACCCCGCCGCCCGTGCTGACATGCGGACCAACGTATTTCATCTCACACCTCGATGACCGGCATGCGGTACAAGCTGCGGTCGCCCGTGCGCAGGATCCGCGCCGGAACATCGAGGCGTTCGAGGTCAACCATGATGCCCCAGGCCCGGCCCTGATTGGTCCCCAGCGCCACCAGCAGTTCATGCACACCGGCACCCAGTGCTCGCACGACGCGACGCTTGCCGGGCAGGCACGGATTGATGCCGTCCGGATCATGCGCCACCTGCTCGCCGTCGAGCCAGGCCTTGATCGGACCATCGTAGCCCAGCCCCAACGCCAGCCGCATCGGCTCCTCACAGCGCCAGGGTATGGCGTAATAGACCACCGCGTCGCCCGTGCCGCGGGCCGCGATCTCCGGGTGAAGATTGAGGAACCCGCTCTCAAAGGCCCGTGGTTGCAGTCCCCACGCCTGGCGGTCGGAGGGCGGTGCGAGCGCCTCCAACTGCCCCGCGCCCGGCTGGAACGCGCTGACCAGCGCCCGCGTTACGGTCATCAGAGCGCGCGGCTTGCCCACCAGCACCGGTCCGAACACGGGCACCGCGCGGTCCGCCATGTCCGTGATATTGCAGTAGGGATCGGTTCCGCGTCCGTAATGCAGCCACCAGCCCGGCGTCGGCTGTTGCGGGTTGCCGGTCCGGATCAGGGCCCGGTTGCCATCCAGCGCAATGTCGAACTGCGAGCCAGCCGGCGAACCCTCGAGCGTGAACCCGGCCGGGCGGCTGCCAGCGACCAGTTTCCCGACCACGTGGTCGAACTCGGCCACTACCATGACGCGGCCAAAGCTGTCTGCCTCCATCCCCACCCGCTTGAGTTCGATCGGCGGCAATCCGGCCTTACGACCTTCGACCAGCACGCGCATGGCGTAGGCCAGCCGCGCGCCGAGCCGGACCTGGTCGGCCTCGCCGATGTGAATGCCGTCGTCCAGTGCCAGATCGATGGCCGGAACCACGGCCAGATTGCGGATCCGGCGTGGCAGCAGACGCTCCTGTTCCTGGATGCTGTTCCAGGCCCGCTCCTGCTCGCCGCCGCCCCAGAAGGTGACGCGCGCGATCTGCACCGCCACCACCGGCAGGCGCGGAGCCCGGCAGTCGCGCCGCAGGCGCGCCACCAGTGTGCACATCTTTTCGGTATACACCTTGGCGGCGTCGGGATTGGCGTCGCTGCAGCCTTGGTACCAGATCATGCCGCTCACGCGGCCGCCATTCCTGCGCAGGCGGCGCAGGAGCGCGCCGTAGAGGCAGCGGTTGCCCTGCTCGCCGGCCAGGACCGGGTCCCACTGGGCCATCGAGGTGCCGCCGTGCGCGCACGCCAGCACGCCCTGCGGCACGCCGGTCTGATCCTGCAGGCGCTGAGCGAAGGCGACGGCCGGGCCCGTGCCCCAGTTGGCGGCCGGGGGCGGCGGCCGCTGTCCCCCGCATAGCAGCGCATGCACGGGGTCGACCGCCTGCCACATGTTGTGGATCGGGTCGCGCGCCACACCCCAGGTGTCGTCCATGTAGAACGCGCGCACCAGCGGGTTGGTCTTGAGGGGATGGTTCAAGTGCCCTTTTTTTTTTAATGTTACGGCGACCGCCGAGATCTACACGTCGCCCACCAGCACGTCCCGCATCGTGAGCCGCGCCGTGTTGCGTCCCTGGCGGTCCACCACGGCCAGCGCGACCGTGTATGGGCCGCCGGCCGGCAGGCCGTTCAGTTCTCCGCGGAAGGTCCGGCCGTCGGCCTTGCCCACGACGGCCGCGCGGAACCCGGCGAGCGTCTTGCCGCGGCAGGTGACCGTGGCCCGCAGTTCGCCGGCGCAGGTGCATGAGCCCGCGAACTGGGCCGCCGAGCGGCTGCGGGCATCGCGCTGCAGCACCATGTGGTCAAAGAGACCGCTGGTGACGGTCAGCAACGGGCGCGGGGGCTTGGCGGGGCGTGGATAGACGCCGCAGGTCTTGGCCACCTCGTACATGGCCACGACGTTGGCGGTCGGCGAGTTGTCCTGCAGCATGTTGGTCGGCGCAAAGCAGTAGCCGCCGCCCGGCATCATGATCTCCAGTGTCTGCGCGCAGTCGGCAACAGCTTCGGTCACCGTGCCGGTCGCGACCGGGCCGGCCGTCGAGATACAGCCGTGGAAGGCCAGGCGGTCACCGAAGGTGCGCTTGAGGTAGGCCGGCGCCATGTTGGCCGCCTCGGGCTGCAGCGTGTCGACCGCCGCCACGCCCATCTCGATGAAGTCCGGGTAGACCCAGCTGCTGGATCCGCAGGTGTGCACGATCACCGGGATGTTGTAGCTCTTCGCCAGGTCGATGAATTGCTGGTGCAGCGGCCGCAGGTGACGGCGGTACAGTTCGAGGCTGATGATCGGCGCGATCTGCGTGCCCAGATCCTCGCCCATCCAGAGCACGTCGATGGCGCCCTTGGCCGCGGCCAGCGTGCGTTCGGCGATCGCCAGGTGGATCGCGCAGCGACGGCGCGCCAGCAGCAAACCGGCCGGGTCGTCGGTGATCAGGTCCACCAGCACCTGCTCCATGCTGCGCAGCATGCCCGAGCTGTTGATGATGTCGCCAAGGCCGGCGCTGCCGGTGCAGACCGCGAAGCGCTTGAGCCGCCGGCACTCGGCCGCCACACCGCGATAGTCGAAGTCGTCCGGGTTGGGCATCGGCCAGTTGGCGATCTGCTCCTCGGTTGCATCCCGCAGCGGGAAATCGCAGAAGTCCCAGTAGCCGCCGGCCCCGTGCTCGATCCAGCGCCGGTGGATGCCCCAGTCGTCTACCATCACCTGGCGCTCGGGTATGTCGGCATGCAGCTTCGGACCGCGGTAGGGCGCGCCGGCCCACCGGAAATCGACGCCCAGGACGCGGCGCAGGCCCTCGTCGTCGTGCGGCGCCAGACCGAAGTGCCGCTTGAGGCGGTTGTCGATGGCCGGGTTGGCGCTGTAGTTGATCGGCACCCGATCGGCCGCGCCCCGGGCCAGGGTTGTCAGTACACGTTCCTTGGATGTCATGACGCTCATGCTTTGCCCTCGCGACGGATGATCTCCCAGACCTTCCGCACATAATGCCGGTAATTTGCCAACGGCGTGCCGTTTGGCACGCGGTGGTCGAGTGCGATCACGTAGCCGCCGCTGTGCAGCAGCGGCGGCAGCTTGCGTTCCAACTCGGCATCGATCGCCGCGGGCGATTGCCGCAGGATGTGCTTGTCGATGCCGCCGCGCAGCGCCAGGCGCGTGCCGTAGCGCGCGCGCAGCGCCACCGGATCCATGCCGGCCGCGGGCTCGATTGGATGCATGCAGTTCACGCCGGCCTCCAGAAAAGACGCAATCACGCCGTCCATGTTGCCGTCGCTGTCCTGGTCGAAGATCCGCGCCCCGCGCGACTGCAGCAGGTCCCAGACACGGCGATAGTAAGGCGCAATGAACTCGCGAATCTGTTTGGGCCCGGCCAGCGAGCCCGACTTGCCAGCCATGTCCTCGTGAACGAATAGCACGTCCACGGGCACGCGCGCGGTGGCGCGGTCGAGCACCTGTACCGCGGTGTTGGCCAGGGTGGTCAGCATGTCATGGATGAGTTCGGGCTGTTCGTAGTAAGCCAGGCAGAGGGCCTCCTCGCCCATCAACTGCCGCGGTTCATCGAAGCCACCGGGGATCGATGCGTGCAGCACGCGGTCGGCCGCCAGGTCCGTGCGGGCGGCCGCCTCCCAGTCGGCGCCGAAACGCGCCTCCGCGCGCGCCTCGCTGAAGGTGTACCAGGGCTTGAACCGCAGCCAGTCGTCCATGGTGCGCACCGGGTGGTCGAGCGGCAGCCCCAGGGTGGCAGCGCCCTTGCATAGGCGCATGGTTCGACCCAGGCCGTCGCGCCAGATCCGCTCGGTCGGCGAATCAGACAGTACAACCTCCGGGAAGCCGCCACACCGGCCGGTGTTGACGCGCAAGCCGGCGGGTGCCTCGCAGCGGTAGCTGAAGGCCGAGAAATCCAGTTCGGCGGGCGACGCCCCCTGCTCTTCCCACTCCTCCTTCAGGCCGATCAGCGGACCGAAGATCTCGGTGAAGATCGCCCGGTCATTGCGCCGAAAGGTCAGGTAGTCCAAGTACTCCTCGCGACCCACGGTGGGCGTCTTGCGGATCGCGAGGTCGGAATGGTTGAGCCATTTCAGAGCACGCATAGTCGTCCACCGTCTGCAGGCCGCGCGATCACGGCCACGGCCAGCCGGACCAAGCGAACGCCAGGACTATACAACAGGCGGCGGGCCGCTGGCGAGACCGGCCCCGCGCTGCAGCGGTCCGGTACACCCACAGCCGCCCTTCTTGCCTATAACTTGGCCATTATGTCGCAGTTCGGTTGGAGGCCGGCACGAGACAAAGACCGGAGACCAAGATTGAAGACAACGACGGAGTGCGGAATCTTTGTCGTGTGTCGTTGTCTTTGGTCTTTGTCAGTGTTTCATTGTTCTTGTGTGCTGCCACCCTGCGGAAACTCGCGGGCGTGTTCCCGCGTTCGTGCGTTCCGGCTTCAAGATTTCCCGGCACGGGAAATCTAACGCACGACATCGAAGTAGTGGGCAAAGAAGGCTGCCGGATCGACCCCGCTGGCAACGGTGTGGGGTTTGTCGGCCGGCTGCGAATCGAAAACCGTCCATCCGGCCGTCGGCTCAACCACGGGAACCCGCACCAATCCCTGGGCATAGGTGCACAACGCGGGCTCGAAGAGCGATGCCGCCGCCAGCGGGTCATGGAAGCAGACCCGCGGCGCGCGGCGGAACCAGACCTCCGCGAAGTCCAGCACCGGCTCCAGCACCTTGGCCTTGAACCGCTGCCGCACCTCATCGGCCGGCAGCGTGCACTTCAGCGTCACGTCCAGCCCGTAACTGACATGGCGGACCGGACGGTGCTGGCAGCCGGCGCCGTAGACCAGGGCCGTGGCGTGCGGGTCGCCGATCGCGTTCCACTCGCCGCCCATCTGGTCGTGAAACCGGCCGCACATCAGCACGACTTGCTTGAGCAGCGCCGGAATCTCCGGGTCGAGGGCGAAGAGCAGCCCGATGTTGGTCAGGGGCCCCACCGCCAACAGCGTGATCTCGCCGGGATGCGCGCGGATGGTGCGGCGCAGGAACTCCACCGCCGTGCCGGGCGGAAACGCGCGTTGGCGGGGGCGATCCCCCAGCGCCGCGGCCTGCTCCGCCCGGTCCTGCCGCATGCGGATGAACATCGCCTCCGGGGAGCCGCAATGGATGGGGATGTCGTCGCGGCCGACATGGCGGCACATCGCCGATACCATCTCCGCGCGCAATCCGGGTTCGCCCGTGACCGTGGTCACGCCCAGCAGGTCGCACCGCGGCTGGCTCAACAGATAGGCCAGCGCCACGGCATCGTCGATGTCCGAACCGATGTCCGTGTCGAAAAGCACCTTGAGGCGTTCGGTCGTCATGTCTGCTCCCTCTGGCTGTCCCGTTCCGGGACGGGTTGTGTTGGGAACGCATGTTAGCGAGTGGCAGGCCGGGGAGTCACCACCTTTCGTGCAACCTTTCGTCATCCGCGCGCAACGGGCGGCTGGAAACGTGGCCGGCGCCGAGTTGCTGGAGACCAACGCCTTTGGCGCCAACGCGCTGGCCTTGGACCCGCCCTGCGAACCCACCGCGCTGCGCTCGCTCAACGCCGCCGCCGCACGACTGGCGCTGGAGATCGCCGGGCCCCGCGCCTGGGTGGCCGGTGCAATCGGACCGGTCGGGTTGACTCCGCAGGATGACGGCTGGGATGAGGCATGCGCGCGCGGCCTATCGTGAGCAGGCCCAGACGCTCTGCGAGGCCGGCGTCGATGCCGCGGCATCGACGCCATTCTGGCGATGATTTACGCATTGTCGCCGCGCGCTAAGTCTGCTACAATAATCAACAGTAGATTGCGTGGTTCACGCTTGCCGATTGGTTACCGATCTGGGCTGCGTGCCGTAACCGTCAGGCGTTCAAGCCTGACATGCGCCAGGGAATTGCGATGGCCCGAGTTCTGGTGGTTGACGACGAGAAGAGCATCCGGACAACGCTGTCCGAGTTTCTGCGGGCTGAAGGGCATGATGTCGAGACATCGGCGGATGCCGAAGACGCGCTCGACCGCCTGCGGGCCTCCGCGTTTGATTTGGTGGTGACGGACATTGTCCTGCCGCGGGTCAGCGGCGTCGACCTGCTCCGGCGCGTGCATGCATGCGCCCCCCACGTCAAAGTCGTCATGATCACCGGCGAACCGACCGTGGAAAGCGCCGCGGAGGCAGTCCGGGCCGGCGCCATGGATTATCTGCTCAAGCCCATCGCCAAGGCGGCAATTCTGCGTTCGGTCGGCCACGCCCTGCAGGTCAAGACGCTGGAGGACATCCAGCGGCGCCTGGAGGAGACCAACCGGCAGTACCGCGATGAACTGGAGCGGCGAGTGGATGAGCGCACACGCGCCCTGCGCGAAACCAACCGGCGGCTGGAAGAGACGTTGGACGAACTGAAGCAGACGCAGGCTCAGGTCGTCCGCCAGGAGCGCCTGAAGGCTCTCGGCGAGATGGTCAGCGGCATCGCACACGACTTCAACAACGTGCTGATGCCGATCATGGGGCTGCCGGACTTCCTGCTATCCGACCCGGCCCTCCTCGCCAACGCAAACGAGGTCTCTTCCGCGTTGCACATCATCCAGGCCGCGGCCAGAGACGCGCGCGAGATTGTGCGCCGGTTGCGCGAGTTCTACCATCCCAGCGATCCGTGCGAACTGCATGCCATCCCCGTGGAGCGGCTGATTAGCCGGGCCATGGCACTGACTGAGCCAGCCTGGCGGCCCCAAGCCGAGGTCCAGGGGCGGAGTATCACGGTCACCGCGCAGTTCGACCAGGCGCCAACGATCATCGGCAATGAACCGGCCCTGATCGAGGCGCTCACCAACCTGATCCTGAACGCCGTCGACGCCATTCCGAAAGATGGCGCCATCGTGCTCCGCGTGTCGCTGGAGAAGTCGATGTGCTGCATCCGAATCACGGATAGCGGCGTGGGCATGTCCCGAGAGATGTGCGACCGCTGTTTTGAGCCTTTTTTCTCCACGAAGGAGGCCCACGGTACGGGGCTCGGGCTCTCCGTCTGCCACGGCATTGTTACGCGCCATGGCGGCACGATCGACGTGACCAGCGAACCGGGCGGCGGAACCACGTTCGCCCTGCGCCTGCCGCTGCAGCCGCTTGCCCCGACAGAGCCCCCCCTGGCCTGTGGGGCCGACCCCTCGGCCGCGTCACCGGAGGCCGCCGACGGCCTGCGGGTGCTGGTTGTCGACGATGAAGAGATTTCGCGCGATTTGGCGCAACGCTATCTGATGGCCGCCGGCCACCGCGTGGAGACGGTCGCCAACGGCACCCAGGCACTGGCGCGCCTGCGGCAAGGCCGGATCGACGTGGTGGTAACCGACCGGGCCATGCCCGGCATGGGTGGCGATGAGCTTGCTCGGGCCGTCAAAGGTATCAACTCCAGAATCCGGGTGGTCATGCTCACCGGGTTCGGTAATCTCATGAGCCACCGGGACGAGCACCCCGACGGGGTGGACGAACTGGTGTCCAAGCCGGTCAGTCCAAACGAACTGACGGCTGCCGTCGCACGTGCAACCGCACCGTAACCGAAACAAGGACCAAAACCCATGCACCTGTCCCCGAGCCACCGCTGCGCGCAGATCCTGAGCCTGGCCTTGGGCCTGTTGGCGGCCGATTGCCAGACGAGTGCGGCACAACAGGCGGCCGCCCCGGCACCCCCTCAGGCGGGCGGCTCAAACATAGCCGAGAGTCTCGGCCCCGGCTGGCAGGCATGGTTCCCGGCCGGCGCGGTCCTGAAGGCCTTCAAACCCGGCGTGGCGGACGCCGAAGCCGGCGAGATCACCGACCGCAGCGGCCTGGTGCTGGGTTGGGCCTTTCGAACCGATCGCATGCCCCCCGTGGTGCGCGGCATGCGCGGCGAGATCGGCCTGCTGGTGGGCGTGGGCGTCGACGGTCAAATTCTCGGAGTCCGCGTCCTGCAGCAGCGCGAAGACGCCAAGTGGTTCAACCGCATTCAGCAGCCCTTCTATGCGGCTTTCAGCGGCCGGAAGGCCGATGGCAGCGGCGGCCGACCCGATACAGTCACCGGCGCCACGGTGTCGTCCGGCGCAATGGTCCGTGACGTCTATGACTCCTGTCAGACCCTGCTGGGGCTCCCGGCGGTCAAGCCGCGCCTGACAGCTCCGCGGCTGGCACCCTAGCCCTGCTTTCCGCAGGGCTACGGCATACGCGCGTAGCTGCCGCCTTTGTCAAGCTTCACCACCTGAGGCGGATGGCACTTGGCGAGCGCCTTCTTGCCTTCTTCCTCGCTCAGGAGCAGCAGATCGTTACATGCATTACCGTAATTCAAACGGATACGTTGTTCAACGTAGTACACGGCACCGGCTTCCATCGTCAAGGACAACAACGAGATGCTTTCGCTCCTGCCCACGAGCATGGTATCCCCGGGCGTCCGCTCCCAGCAGAGGTATCCGTTCGGACCGGTCCTTCCAATGCGTTGAAACTGATCCATCACCTCCATGGACATAGCTCCGCCGGCGCAAGCGCATCGTACGACGTAGATGCGGGCCTTGCTGCCGTCTTCCACGGCGCGGTTCTGGTCTGGCAGTCTCACGAACTGGTCGGTCGAAACGCAGCCAACTGCCAGCGTAGCGACAAGCGATGCAGCAACGGTGCGTATTGACATGACACTATCCTCCACTAGGAACACACAGGACGCCCGACATAGACATCGTTCTTAGCAGATGCCGTTCCAAAGCCTCCCGTTGCCAGCATCCCGTTGCCTGGCAGTGTCTAACAGATAATCGACAGCAGCCCGATCCGCGATGCCTGCGTGTCCGTTCCGTCCAATGTGCATCGCGATGGAAATGTCTTTACGATGAGGCCGCAGTCGCCCCTGCGGTCGCCGAACCGTCATTCACGTGGACGGCCCGCCGCCGGGTTCGACACGGAGTGGATGGCTGGTCTTCGACGGAGACGAGGACGACGACCGCACGCACGCGTCGGTGGACGGAGCGCTAAGACAAGCTGCGTCGCGGCAGGCCGTCATTCCGGAGAAGGCGGTGGCAGATATGGCGCCAACCGCGCGCGCAGCCGCTGTTCCAGAAAGGGGGTGACGCCCCAGAGCTCGGTCAACGCGCGGTATTCCGCGACCGCTGCCGCGTGTCCGGCCCGGACGCCGGCTTCGGCGCGCAGCAACACGTTGCGCGCGGTGGATTCCAGCGACACAAACTCGACGACACGCACCCGGTAGCCCAGGATGTGCAGAATCTGGGCGCGAAACGTGTCCGCCAGAAGATCGGCCAGCCGTTCGCGCAGGATGCCATGGCGCAACACGGCCCGCATCGCTCCGCCCCCTCCGGCCGCCAGCTGGTCCTGGAGCGCGTGTTGGCAACAGGGCGCACACAGCAGATACTCGCAGCCCCACTCGACACCGCGCGCCAGCGCTTCGTCCGTGGCCGTGTCGCAGGCATGCAGGCTCAGCACCATGCGGGGCTGCACGTCCACGACGCAGGTGGCGATGTCGTCCGCCACGAAACGGACGTCGTCGGCCACGTCCAAGTCGCGGGCCATGCGGTTGGCCCCCGCGACCAGCTCCTCGTTGCGGTCGATCCCCCGCACCCGCACCGTGTCGCCGCGCACCCGCGTCAGGTACAAATAGGCCGCCAGGGTCAGATAGGCCCGACCGCATCCGCAGTCGACAATGTCCAACGTGCCTCGCCGCTCCTTGCCCAGGGTGGCGTCGATGGCCCGCAGGAACGCGTTGACCTGGTTCAGCTTGGCCTGCATCGAGGCTCGCACGCGGCCCTCGCCGTCCGCGATGCCGGTCACGCGCAGAAACACGGCCGCATCGAACCCCGACAGGGGCTGCTCCTTGGTGCGGTCATGCGGCTGGTCTTCGACGGCCGGCCGCTCGAGCACCCGGCTGCGGGAGACCAGCTGCCGTCCCTTACGCGTCACGCGCACGTGCAGGTCGCCACTGGCAGTCACCAGGTGCAGTTCATGGGCACCCCGCTGCACGAGCATCTGGTCGACCTCCGAGCGTGCCGCGGTCGCGTCGAGATTGCGGACCGTCGTGCGCCCATCCCGCACGCGCTCGTGCTGCCAGACGCGCTCGCCGCGCAGCACCACCGGCCGCACGCTGCTGCGAACCGTCTGCCCGCCACGCGCGACGCAGGTCAGCCGCATGCATCCGGGCTCGTCGAAGACCCGCCGGAGCAACTCGCCCGTCAACTCGGCACTCAGGCGCCCGAGCGTCGGCGAAGCCCCATCCACGGCTTCCGGCACATCAGAAGACATGCGTCACCCCACAGCGGAAGAGACCTTCCGCGCCGGTCGCCAGTTCGCCAAACAGCCGCCACCGCGCAATAGCGTACGATGCGCCCACGGTGCCGACCAGCGGGGTTGTGCGCGACGCATCCAGCGACATCGGTGTCCCGTTGGCCGCCGCCAGATCACCGTCGACCGTCAGGGCGTTCCACGGCACCACGGACAGCCCCCCCTGGAGCCGCCAGGCGCCCACGCGGTAGGTCGCGCCGACGTCGATCCAGGCAGACCACTCGTCGACGCTGACCGACTCGCGGCGCGAGACGTAGACCAGTTCCTGGGTCTGGTTGGTGGCCACGGAACCCGGCGCCAGCACGGAACTGACCAGATCAGCCTGCATGTGCGCATACGCCAACCGGACGCCACCGACGACTTCCCAAGACCCATCACGCCTGAATGGCCGCTGGTAGCCTCCCGAGAGACGCCACCCGGAACCCTCCTCCAGTGAGGCGCCGCCATACTCGAGCCCGGTCGGCACGAGGTCGCCAGAGTGAACGTCCGCAGCCACCGACGCCTCCGTGGTCCACCCGTCCCAGAGCGAACTCACCCCCAGGCCGACGCGCTCAAGCGCCGCCTCGCGCCCGCTGCGATCGCCAACCTTCCAGTCCAGCGGCGTGGATTGCCAGAGCGCGAACCAGCCCGACAGGCGCAGCCCCGGGTCGACCTCGGGCAGCAGGGGCCTGGGCGGCGCGACCGGCCGCACCGCGGGCGACGAGGCCGCATCGACAGCCGAGATGATCGGCGGCGGGGGCGGCGGCGGCGCCGAAACCGATGGCGGCAGGCGCGCGGGCGGCGCCTGCCCCGCCTCGACGCGAATCAGGTCGGCCACCGTGTAAAAGGCCGGGCCGACCTCGATGATCCGGCCGGCCACAAGCTCGAACGGCCCATAGACCTCACCGGAGCCAAGCTCCTGAAAGGACACGCGCCGGTCGGCCGCGCGCCGCAGCCGGTACGCCCGCTCGCCCAGCGTGATGGCGGCTCCGTCGCGCAGCTCAAATGGACCGAGTCGCTCACCCGTGCGGGTCTGTTCGAGCGAGAACCGCAACGCCGTTTCGGCCGGGAGCGCCGCCGGCAGCGCCAGCCCGAGAATCAGGAGACCGAGCACCAACCGGAAGTGCCGTGATCGAAGACGCCACCCGTTCGGTCCATTTGGCGACACCATACATCACCCTGCTTTCTGGCGGCTTTCACACCTGAGAACGTTCCGCGGTGAGATGCGACACGTGTGCAGCGCATCCTGGTCGGGTTGCGGCGGAGCCCACCTCAGGAACCCGTCGGCACACGTCCTGCGTATCGTACGGCCCCTGGGTCCGGCAGGTTCCTAGGGGATGATCCCCATGCCCTTCAGGACCGACAGCATGATGGCCGCCGCCATGACCGAGGCCACCTGGCCTCCGGTGTTGGCGCCCACGGCATGCATCAGGAGGAAGTTGGAGTGGTCATATTTCTGGCCCTCCTTCTGGACGACGCGCGCGGCCATGGGGTAGGCCGAGATGCCCGCCGCGCCGATCAGGGGGTTGACCTTGCCGCCGGTCATCACGCACATCAGTTTCCCGAAGAGCACGCCGCAGACGGTGTCCAGACAGATGGCCACGAAGCCGAACACGAGGATCAGGATGGTCTGCGACGTGAGAAAGGCGCGGCCGTCCATGGTGGCGCCGATGGAGATCCCCAGGAACAGCGTGACCACGTTGGCGATCTCGTTCTCGGTGGCCTTGGTCAGCCGGCTCACGACGCCGCATTCGCGCATCAGGTTGCCGAGCATGATCGTGGCCAGCAGCGGCAACCCGTTGGGCGCGACCAGTCCGCCGAAGATCGTCACCACGATCGGAAACACGATCCGGGCGGTCTTGGAGGCCGGCAAGGCCGTGGCCCGCTCGTTCATGTTGATCCGGCGCTCCTTGTCGGTGGTCAGCAGGCGCATGATGGGCGGCTGGATGATCGGCACCAGCGACATGTAGGAGTAGGCCGCCACCGAGACCGCCGCCAGCAGATGCGGAGCATAGCGGGAAGAGACAAAGATGGCCGTCGGACCGTCGCAGGCGCCGATGACCCCGATCGCGACCGCGTCGAGTTTGTCGAAGCCACAGAGCAGCGCCAGACCGACGGTCAGAAAGATCCCGAACTGGCCGGCCGCACCCAGGAGGAATATCATCGGGTTTGCGAGCAACGGGCCGAAGTCCGTCATCGCGCCGATACCGATGAAGATGAGCAGGGGAAAGAGCTCGTTGGCGACCCCCATGTTGTAGATGGTGCGCAGGAAGCCCTCGTCGCCCATCAGATCCGCCAGCGGGATGTTGACCAGGATCGCGCCGAAGCCGATCGGCACGAGCAGCAGCGGCTCAACATCCTTCTTGATCGCCAGGTAGAGCAGCACGCACCCCAGCGCAATCATCACGACATTGGTCCAGTGCAGATGGGCAACCCCCGCACCCAGACCGCTCAAGCCACTCACAATCGCATCAAACATCGACGCACCTCGCTCCTGCCCAGCCTACTTGTCGCCGCCCTCGCGGACGGGAAAGATCTTCTTGAGGAGACCCATCATCAGGGCCAGCGCACCCAATGCGGCCAGCGTGCCGCCCATGCCGACCACCAGCAGCGTCATCCCAAACGTTACGTTCGTCATCGCGGTTCCTCTCAGGCGACCCGTGCGGACTCAAAGAATGTAAATTGATCTCTTTAGCATCAGGAGATTGCGGGTTCAATAACAAAAGCAGCACCCCGTCCACGAAAAGCCCCTGCGCGGCGGTCGGACGTGCGCCCGTCGTGCCACGTTGCCGTCGGCCGCCATCTGCGCTATCATGCCGAACGATTCAACTCAGTGTATCCGTGCCCGCCGCGCACCCTACCGGGAGACGAACCATGGCCGGGATTTTCAAGGCTTACGACATTCGTGGCATCTACGGCCAGGACCTCACCGAGGACACGGCCTACCGGATCGGCCGCGCCTTCGCGACCTTTGTGGGCTGCCGCCGCACCGTGGTCGGTCGTGACATCCGCCCCCACTCGGAGCCGCTCTTCGCGGCCCTCGCGCGCGGCCTGACCGAGCAGGGCTCGGACGTGATTGATCTGGGGTGGACCTCGACCCCCATGTCCTACTTCGCCAACGGCCGCCTCGGGGCCGATGCGAGCATCATGATCACGGCCTCGCACAACCCGGCCGAGTGGAACGGCTTCAAGCTTTGCCGCGCCCAGGCCCTGCCGATCAGCGGGTCCACCGGCATCGCCGACATCGAGCGCCTGGTCGCCAGCGGAGCCTTCGCGCCTCCGGCCCAGCGTCCCGGCCAGATCACCTCGCACGACATCCTGCCGGCCTACCGCGAGCATGTCGCCCGCTTCGCGCGCCTCGGCCGACCCATGCGGTTGGCCGTCGACATGGCCAACGGCATGGGTATCTGGGAGGCCCGCACGCTGCAGGGGCTGCTCGACATGGACACGCTCTTCGGCGACCCGGACGGCGCATTTCCGAACCACGAGGCCAATCCGCTCAAAGCCGAGACGCTCGTCGAACTCCAGGCACTGGTGCGGAAGGGCGGCTATGCCTTTGGGGTGGCCTTCGACGGCGATGCCGATCGCGCGGGGTTTCTGGACGAACGCGGCGAGGTCATTCCCATGGACTTCGTCACGGCACTGATCGCCCAGGACGTGCTGGCCAGCCGCAAGGGCGTGGTCTTCTTTGACCTGCGCAGCAGCCGGGTCGTCCCGGAGGTCATCGCGGCGGCAGGCGGCACCCCCATGATGAGCCGCGTGGGCCATGCGTTCATCAAGCAGCAGATGCGTGAGCACCAGGCCCTGTTTGCCGGCGAACTCAGCGGCCACTACTACTTCCAGGACAACTACACGACCGAAAGCTCGGCCATGGCCGTGCTGCGGCTCGCCAATATCGTCAGCCACGCCGACCGGCCCCTGTCACAACTGGTCGCCCCGCTGCACAAGTACTTCGCCAGCGGCGAACTGAACACCCACGTTCACGCCGATCCCCTGCAGATCCTCGCACGCATCAAGACCGCCTACGCCGCCGGCCAGCTGCTCGAACTCGACGGCATCAGCATCGCGTTCCCGGACTGGTGGTTCAACGTCCGCTGCTCCAACACGGAGCCGCTGGTGCGGCTGAACCTCGAGGCCCGCACGCGCGCCATCATGGAAACCCGGCGCGAAGAACTGCTGGCGCTGATCCGTGCCTGAACACGTCCATCGCCCGTCGCCCTTACACGCCCGAATCCCGCGAGAAAAACCATGCCAACCCGCCACCGTCCCGCCGCCCCAACCCAGCCCACTCCGCCGCCGGCTTTCCACACGCGCCGCGACTGGGAGAACCAGGATGTCACGCAGATCAACCGCGAGCGCCTCCACGCGCCCTGGGGCGCCTACACGGGCGCCGCGCAGGCCCGTGCCTGCGACCGCAGTGCCTCGGATCACGTGCGCTCGCTCGACGGAACCTGGAGCTTCCACCTGGCCCCGGCCCCCGAAGCCGTGCCAGCCGGCTTCTGGGAACCGGGCTTCGACACCGCCGGCTGGCAGTCCATCCAGGTGCCGGGCAACTGGGAAGTGCAGGGCTTCGGCAAGCCGATCTACACCAACTTCATCTATCCTTTCGCGCTGAACCGCGACGAGCCTTACCTGCAGCAACCCACCGCCACCGGCGCACCGGTCGACGAGCGCCTGCTGATGAACCCGCCGTTCGTGCCGCGCGACAACCCCACGGGCTGCTACGTGCGCAGCTTCGAACTCCCCGCCGACTGGCAGGACCGCCAGGTCTTCATCGACTTCAGCGGCGTGGAGTCCGCCTTCTATCTCTGGGTCAACGGCCAGCCGATCGGCTACTCCCAGGACAGCAAGTTGCCAGCCGAGTTCGAAATCACCGCGGCCCTGCGTCCCGGCGCCAACACCGTGGCCGTGCAGGTCATGCGCTGGTCCGACGGCACCTGGCTGGAAGACCAGGACTACTGGCACATCTCCGGCATCTTCCGCCCGGTGCGTCTAATCGCCAAGTCCCGCATCCACATCCGCGACTGGTTCGTGCAGGCCACGCCCCACGCGCACGGCGGCGGCGCCGTCTGGAAAGGCGAGATCTTTCTGAAGCAGGCGCCCGGCTATGCCGACTGCACCGTGCGGGTCGAACTCTTCGATGCCGCGGGCGTCCGCGTCGCGCAGACCGACACCCGGGCCAACCTGCGTCCTGGCTGGGAGGGGCGCGGCGAAAACCTGCTGACCTTCAGCCAGGACCTCGCCTGCGTGCAGGCCTGGACCCCGGAGACGCCCGTCCTCTACACGACGGTCATGACCCTCCTGGCGCCCGACGGCGCCGCGCTCGACCACGAATCCTGCCGCACCGGCTTCCGCCGCCTCGCGATCGAGAACGGCGTGATCCGCCTGAACGGCGTGCGCATGATCTTCCGCGGCGTGAACCGCCACGAACACGCGCTTGAAACAGGACGCGCCGTGACGCGCGAACACATGCGCCAGGAGATCCTGGCCATGAAACGCCTCAACTTCAACGCCGTCCGCACCTGCCACTACCCCGACGACCCGATCTGGTACGACCTGTGTGACGAGTATGGCATCTGTTTGGTATGCGAAGCCGACCTGGAGACCCACGGCGTCGGCGCGATCCTCTCGAACGACCCGTTCTGGGCACAGGCTTACCTGGAACGCGCGGTGCGCATGGTCATGGTCCACAAGAACCATCCCGCCATCGTGTCGTGGTCCATGGGCAACGAGTCGATGAAAGGCCCCAACCACGCGGCCATGGCCAACTGGATCCGCTACTACGACCCCACCCGCCTCGTGCAGTACGAGGCCGGCCAGCCCGAGGCCATCATCTCCGACCTGCGCGGCAACATGTATGCCCAGCCCGACCTCATCATCAACCTGCTGGCCGATGCCCGCGATCTGCGGCCGGTGGTGCTGGTCGAATACCTCTACCAGATCCGCAATGCCGGCGGCGGCATGTACTGGTTCGCCGAACTGCTGGAGCGGTTCGAGCGTTTCCAGGGCGGCTTTGTCTGGGACTGGCAGGATAAGTGCCTCGTGGCGCGTGCTGCCGACGGCCAGCCCTTCTGGGGTTACGGCGGCGACTTCGCCGAAGACCTGGTCGAGCGCACCGTGCCCAAGCACATGACCTGCAACGGCGTCGTGCTGCCGGATCTCCAACCCAAGCCCGTGGCCTACGAGATCAAGAACGTCCAGTCGCCGATCCAGATCGTGGCCACCGATGCCGACGCCGGGCGCTTCCGCCTGCGGAACCGCCACCAGGCCGGGGACATCGCCCGTACGTACACGCTGACCTACCTGCTGCGGCAGGACGGCACCACCCTCCGGGAAGGTCAGATCCCCATGCCGGCCGCGCCGCCCATGTCGGACGCCGCCTTCGATCTGGGCCTGAATTCGCTGCTGACCGACCGGCAGCCCGGCCGCGAGTATCATCTCGACTTCCAGGTCGCACTGGCGGCCGCCACCCCGTGGGCCGAAGCCGGCCATGTAATCTACCGTACCCAGTTCGCGCTCCGCCCTGTGGCGCGCGCGGCTGGACGCGTCACGCCCGCCGCCGGAGCCACCGCGCTGACAACCCGCGCGGACGAGTACCAGGTCACAGCCGGCGGTCTCAACGTGGTGTTCGACCGCACCAGCGGCCTGCTGCGGGCGTGCGAGCGGGATGGCGTGAGCTATGCGGCCGAAGGCCCGCGCGAGAACGTCTACCGTCCACAGACCGGCCTCGACACCAACCCGGGGTGGGGATTCTACGACCTGTGGCGTCCGCTCATGCCGGGCGTGCTCTCCCGCCAGCCGGGCACGATCCAGGCCGCGGAGCTGCCCGACGGCAGTGTCTGCGTGGAGGCGACCTCCGAGCTGGTCTCGACCTCCAGCGCAGGTGTTATCCGCAACCTGACCGCCTACCGCATCACCGCCGATGGAACGATCCGCGTGGCGGTGCAGATGGACATCGACCGTGTCTTCCGCCATGTGCCGCGTGTCGGCATCGGCTGGACGCTGCCCGCCGGCTTCGACACGCTCGAGTGGTTCGGCCGCGGCCCGGGCGAGAACTACTGCGACCGCAAGGAGCACACGCTGGTCGGCCTGTACCGCGCCACCGTGGCGGCTCAGCACGTCACCTTCGTGCCGCCGTCGGAATGCGGCGGCCACGAGGAAACGCGCTGGCTCCGACTGACCAACCTGGCCGGCCAGGCACTGCATGTGAGCAGTCCGGCGCTCTTCCATTTCGATGCTCGGCACGCCAGCGTGGCCGACTACAGCAAGGCCGAGCACGATCACGAGCTGCCTCGGCGGCCAGAGACCTTCCTGAATCTGGACTGCCGCCACGCCGGCATCGGCTGCAACATGGGCTGGTCCACGGCCATTGACGAGCGTCATCTGGTGCCGGCCAGCTGCTACAGCTTCCGTTTCGATTTCCGGCCGGGGTCTCTGCCCTGCTAGAGCCTGCCGGACCTGGGCGCCTGTTGGCGACCGGACAGTGTACCGACAGGCTTTCAGACCAGCGTCCCGCGCGGTCCGTTGAGTCGGTCGTGTGGAGGTGAGCATGTCACGAGGCATACGAACATGTGTAGCAATGTTGGCTGGCGTGATTGCGGCGACGGCCGCCATGGGCCAGGTCGATCCCGCCGTTGCACAGGCGGAGCGCGGCGTCGGGTTGGCCGCCAAGATCGGCACCCCCGGCCTCGGGGCGGAGTTGACGGTGCCGTTGCCGCCGGCCGGACTGAACCTGCGCGGCGGCCTCTACTGGATGGATATCCAGTACAGCGATGGCGAGATTAGTGATGTGAGCTATGACATCGACGCCCAGATGACGCATGAGCTGTTCCTGCTGGACTGGCACTGTTTCGACAACAACTTCAGGGTCTCCGGCGGCGTGGCCCTCAACCAGAACGACCTGTCGCTGGACGCGACGCCTCAGGAACCCATCGACATTGGCGGAGTCGAGTATCCTCCCCAAGTCATCGGCACGCTGCACGGCACCCTGGATTTCGCGCCGGTGGCGCCTTACGTTGGGATCGGCTACGGCAATGCGGCCACCAGCGTGGGGCGCTGGACCTTCTCGTTCGACATCGGCGTGGTCATCCAGGACTACGAGGTCGATCTGACGGCCAGCGGACCAATCACGGCGTTGCCCTCTTTCCAGGCCGATCTGCAGGCTGAGGAGGATGACATCCAGGACTGGTTCGACCGGTTCAGCATCTTTCCGGTCATCTCCTTTGGCATCGGATACCGGTTCTAGACTTCTCGTTCCGAGAAATCTAATGTTTTCTGGTAGCCTTTCGTCGCGACAGTCGGCCCAACGTAAGAGATCACCCGCGCACAAGGTGCGTGGCACCGACACGCAGCCGGACACAAAGCCCCGCGGTCGTCGGCCGGCATGGAGTGACCGGACCTCAAACTGCGAGAGTTGCCGCCGAATCTGCCGCCCCGACCTGCGCATGCCCATGCAATCACGGCTCACGAGGACGTTCGCCCTCCCGCCCCTGAC
>CAZZCT010000012.1:0-47678 GCA_964652365.1 uncultured Lentisphaerales bacterium | reverse complement strand
CCCTGACCATCTTGACCCCTTTCAAGAGTGTCAATCTATATCAGGACTCCACAATTTCCCCCCAGTTCCCCCGCCGGACTTCCCATGACAAAGGAGCCTTTCGGAATGAGGCGAAGCAGCAGCTTGGTCTTCTTGTATGTGTCGCTGTTGGCACCGCCGGGCACGTCAGCCAGCGTGCGGTAGTAGGTCACCGAGTAGGAGGCCCCCCCCGACAGGTCGATGCACACATAGTCCCCGAGCGTTGCCACCACGCGGTAGAACATCGGCACGGCGTTGGTCACCGTACGACTGCTCGCCTGGGGACGGGCATTGAGCCAGCAGGCGCCCGCGCTGCCGAACTCGTTCCACGGCCCGGACGGCGACGACGCCCACTCCACCCGGTAGTTGTAGCTCTTGCCGTCGTTAAGCGTGTTGTAGCTGAGCCGTCCGGTCCCGTCGAACGACTGGACCGCCAGTTGGTCGGCTGAGGCCGCCAACGCGGCCAGCGCCAGCATCATCGCTGCCGAAACCCATCGACCGATTCGCGTCCGTTTCAAGCTGTACTCTCCCGTGTTGTCCTGATTTGCGTCGCGCTCCCGCGATCGCGCCATCCTGCCCCCGTGGGCGCATCCGACCCGGCGCCGCCGCTGCGGCGCATTGCCCCTGCCGCCCCTGCGCCCCGGCGGTGCGAGGCACATCGTCGGAGTCGACTTGCGCGTGGGGTCGGCGACGATCGCCCGTGGGGGCTACGATACGGCTGGCGTGGATGAGTGTCAAGCGAGCGTCGACCTTTTGCCATTGGACCACCTCCTCCGATGCGCTACACTGCACTTGCATCTAAGGCGGGCTATGCCCGCGACCCAATCGGCGTCGGGGTCGGTATCGCTATCGGAGGCGAACGAGCAGTCGATACCGACGCCGATACCGACCCCGACCCCGACAAAGATGCGACGCACATGCGTCGCCTGTCATGGCCGAACGATCCAAGACTGTCACCAAGAGGAAGGCCCGCATGCGCAAGCCCGATTTCAACCAGATCCTGCGCGTCTTGAACCGCGAGGCGCCCACCCGCCCCACCCTGTTCGAGTTCTTCCTCAACGCGCGGCTCTACCGTCAGTTGGCCGGCCCGGCCTGGACCGAGAAGCCGGTCGACCGCGCGGCTGAGTTCCGGCGCCTGATCGCGGCCTTCCGGGCCGCCGGCTACGACTACGCCACGGTACATGGTCCGATGTGGTTCCCTTCGGGCGACCGCCACCACGCCCAGACGATCTCGCTGAACGAAGGCGCGCTGATCTCCGACCGCCGCAGTTTCGATGCCTATGCCTGGCCCGACCCCGACGCCGCCGACTACTCGGCCTTCGACGCCGTGGCCGACGAACTGGACGGGCAGCGCCTGATGATCTGCGGCCCCGGCGGCGTGCTGGAGAACGTCATCAGCCTGACCGGCTACGACACGCTCTGCTTCCTGCTGGCCGACGACCCGCAGTTGGCCAGCGACCTCTTTGAGGCCGTGGGCGCGCGGCTGGTGCGCTACTACGCGCGGGCCGTCGCCTACCGTTCGGTCGGCATCGTGATGTCCAACGACGACTGGGGCTTCAAGACCCAGACCCTGCTCTCGCCGGCCGACATGCGCAAGTATGTCTTCCCCTGGCACCGCCAGATCGTAGCTGTGGCCCACGCGGCTGGCCGGCCGGCCATCCTCCACTCCTGCGGCTTTGCCGACGAGATCATGGAGGATGTAATCGCCGACCTGCGCTACGACGGCAAGCACTCCTTCGAGGATGTGATCTGCCCGATCGAGAGCTGTTACGCGCGCTGGGGCGGCCGGATCGCCCTGCTCGGCGGGCTGGACCTCGACTTTATCCTGCAGTCCACCCCGGAGCAGATCGAGGCGCGCGCGCGTCGCATGCTGGCGCTCGGAACCCGCGGCTATGCGCTCGGCACCGGCAACAGCGTGCCCGAGTATATTCCGGACGAGAAGTACTTTGCCATGACCCGCGCCGCGCTGGCGCCCTGAAGGATCCCCGCCATGCCGCCTCCCGGACTGAGTGCCCTCGCCCGCCCCCTCGCCGGCCGGCCGCGGCTCCGCATGGGACTCGCAGGCGCGCTGCTGCTGCTGACGGCCCAGCCGGCACGGACGGACGACGCGGCGGCCCCGGCCGCGGCCCTGCCCACGCTGGATGCGCTGCTCACATCCGACACCCTCTGGCGCGAAGGTGCCGACGCCTTCATGCAGGCCTACGCGCCCCTCCAGTTCGGCTATGTCTCCGGCCGCCAGGTGGCGCGCTCCGTTTCCGACAAGCTGAGTTTCATGGCGCAGCGCGTGTGGGAAGCGCTGGCCTATTTCGACAAGGGCGTCGTCCGGGAGGTCTCCTTCACGGTCTACAACCGCGGCGATGCCCAAGAGCTTGACCAAGCGTCGTTCGAGGCGCTGGTCGCCCAACTGACGGCCGGTCTGCGGAAATGGGCCGGGACCCCTGGCCGCACCAGCCAGCCGCCGGGCGAGCGGGCCAACCAGTATGTCAAGCGGTGCCAGTGGAGCAAACCGCCCTGCAACGTACTGCTGGAGTGGGCCTATACCGACGCCCACCGCTCACACGGCGTTTCGCAACCCTTTCGTGCCGAGTTCGTGCGCCTCAAGCTGACCCCCGTTGCCGGCGGCGGCACGGCCAATCCGGCGGCCGTCGGCGGCGCCCACGCGCCGGTCACCGGCTACCGCCTCAAGCAGCGCGTGCGCCGCTCGAGCACCGGCGATGTGTGGGTGGGCGATGTCCCGATGGTCGACCAGGGGCAGAAGGGCTATTGCGCGGCGGCCACCTCCGAGCGACTGCTGCGTTACTACGGTCGCGGCGTCGACCAGCACGACGTGGCCCAACTCGCCGACACCGCCCGCGCGGGGGGCACCAGCACCGAGGGCATGCTGGACGCGTTGCGCCGGATCGGCGGCAACTTCCAGCTCGACGTGAAGCAGCTGTATGCGTCCGACTGGAAGAGCTTCGAACGCCTGATCCGGGACTACAACCGCCTGGCAGAGGCCAAGGACGCCACCGTCATCACCTACGGCAACACCATCGACGTCGGCAAGCTGTATGCGGAGATGGACGCCCTGCTGCTGAAGAAGGCCCGCGCGCAACGAACTCAGGAGTATGCCGCCTTCACGCGCGACGTGCACACCTACGTCGACGCCGGCGTGCCGCTGATCTGGTCCTGCATTGTCGGCAAGTTCCCCGAGAATCCGCCGATCAATGCCACGGGCGCGTTCGGCCACATGCGCATGATCATCGGCTACAACAAGACCACCGACGAGATCCTGTACACCGACTCCTGGGGACCGGGTCACGACCTCAAGCGCATGCCGGCCCCCGAGGCCTGGACCACGCTGGAGGGTCTGTTCGTGGTCAAGCCACGCGACATCCGCTAGCTTTCCCGTGTCGGGGAAGCTATTGTCTTCCGGCATCTGTCCGGGTGCATACGAATGAGACTGGGAGCCTGCCGATGAAAACGACGCGTTGGGTGGTTGGACTGATGGCGATGCTGCTGGGTGCCGGCTGCGAGACGCTCTACAACAGCGGCCAGGTCTCCGACGAGCGCTACGAGGTGGCCCGCGCCGAGGCGGCCCGCCGACAGAGCGAACGCGACCTGGTGCTGATCAAGGCCCAGCTCGAGGCCGCCAACCAGAACGACCTGCGGATCGACACCCGTCTCGACCGGATCGAGCAGCAGGCGCGGCAGAGCGATGGCGTGCGCGCCGAACTGGATGCCCTGCGCCGCGAGGTGGATTCGCTGCGGGGCGACCGCGAGCAGTTGCGCAAGCAGATTGTCGACGACCTGGGCCGCGAGATCAAGCGGCTGATGGCGGCCGAACCGACCGGCGCACCAACGCGCAGCAGCGGCGCATCCCGCCAGGCCGGTTACGAGCACAAGGTTCAGACCGGCCAGACGCTCTCCGAGATCGCCAAGGCCTACAACAGCACGGTGCCTGCGATCCTCAAAGCCAACAACATGAAGGATGCCAACCAGATCCGGGTTGGCCAGGTGCTGTTCATTCCGGAGTAGATTTCCCGTTCCGGAAGATCTGCGGCGTGGTGTCTGGCCGGGGGGCCGGGCTGGCCCCGACCCGAACGAGAACCCACCTCGGTCACCTTTCAGTGACCGGCATGAAAACCCGCCACGGGATCGGCTCGCCGCTGCCCGCCGCGCGGATGAAGATGGTCTCTTCCACATGTCCGGCGGGCGGCGGCGCCGCGGATGCCACCGTCGAGGGCTCAACCAGTGGCAGGCGCCGGGCAGGCGCCACGGGTTCCACCACGGGCGCCGCAGCCGGTGCCGGTTCCTGGGCCACGACCGGCGCAGCCCCCCCCCCCGCGATCGCAGCCGGGACCGGCGGCGAATGCACGGGCGGCGACACCACGGCAGGTTTGGGCGGAGGCGTGACGACCTCCGGAGCGCGCAGCGCCGCGACCGACTCCTGCATGCGGGCATACTCGACCCGCATCGCGGCCAGCGACTGCTGGAGCTTCTCGACCTCGGGATCGACGGCCGTGGCGGGAGCGGGCGTGGCCGGCGCCGGCGCCACGGCATTCGGGAATGCCACCCGCATCAGGGCGGCTTGTTGCCGCGACATGTAGTTGAACAGGAGAATCCCGCCGGTCAGGAACCCGGCCACCACCACCACCATCAGGGCGATGAAGAAACCGCTGAGCAGCGTCACACGCCTTCGGGCCCGCTGCCGTTCGGCCTCGAGGTAGTCCTGAAAGGCCTTGAGCACCGGAAAGGAGTCGGCATTGGCGTGCAGCGCCGCCGCATGAATCGAAACCAGCGCGCCCGGTTCGCCGGCCTCCGGCTCAGGTGCATACCGGGGCTCGCCGCCCAGCCCGAAGGCGCTGGCGGGTGTCCCACTGACCATCTGTTTGGGTGGAATCTCGTTCACGTTGCAGACCATAGCACAGCGCCGCTTGCCGGCGCAACCGACACCGACATCCCCAAACCTGCGAGAGTTGGAATGGTGGAATGCTGGAATCGTGGACGGCTGTGCGTTGAGTCCCGCATCCCATGCGGAGTCTTGCACGGCGCAGCCCTCTGTGGAGGAAACGCAGGCGCTTCTCGTTCCATCCATGCCATGGTGGGGTCCGCTGGGCAGCGTATCGCAGGCAATTGGACTGTCTGATGGGCCATTTCCCAACACTCCAGCATTCCAATGTTCCATCTCTCGCAATCCAGGGACATCCAGATAACCTCGGGGCTCGGGGTGCCGCGGTGAGAGATGATACTGGCGGCGCTTGCAAAACCTCTGGTTTGTGCAAGCGGAGGGTTCAGGGTTCAGTGTGAGATTCCCGCCTGAACCCTGACACACTGAACCCTGTTTCCCGGCTCTTGCAGGGGTTCTGCAAGAGCCTCACTGGGCTGCGGGCCGGGCGCCGCCTTGGATCTCCCGGTACGGGAAATCTAGAAGGCCATGTGGCACTTCGGCAACGCCGCGCGCAGGCGGTCGCGCTCACCCGCCGCCAACGGACAACCCGCTAACATCAGGGTCCTGAGTGACTGTAGCCGGCCGATCTCCTCCGGCAGACGGGCGATGGGGTTGCCCGAGAGTTCGAGATTGCGCAACTGCGACAGGGCCGTGATTTCGGCCGGCAGGGTTGTGATCTGGTTGCCCGCCAGCAGCAGATCCTCGATGGCTTCCAACTTGAGCACCGCCGCCGGCACGGCGGCGAACTGGTTGCCGCGCAGGTAAAGGCTGCGCAGGGCGGCCAGACTGGCGACTTCGGCCGGCAGGTCGGTCAGCCGGTTATTGTTCAGCCGCAGCCACCGCAGGGATGCCAGTTGGCCGACCGACGGCGGCAGCGCCGTCAGCGCATTGCGGTCCAAATTCAGGTATCGCAACGCGCTCAGGCGCCCGATCTCCGGCGGCAACTCTGCCAAGCCGTTGTCGCTGCAGTAGAGGTCGGTCAACCGGGTCAACCCCGCCAGTTGTGTTCCGAAGCGCTGCACGCCCGTCTCGGAGATGTCCAGCCATTGCAGCCCGGCCAGCCGGCCAACGACCTCGGGCAGGTCGGCCCGCGCCTGACCGCGCAGACTGAGCCGGACCAGCCGCGGCAGGGCGGCCAGGTCGTCCGGCAGGTCCGCCGGCGGCGTGCCGTGCAGGTCGAGCAGTTCCACCTCCGCACGCTGCGCCAGCGCCTCGGCCACGCTCCGACACCGCACCAGCCGCGGCGGCGCGTCCCGATGCTCGAAACAGCCCGACGCACCGAGCACCAGAACACCCAACGCCAGCCGCCCGATCCGCTTGGTCATAAAACTCCTTGTCTTTCGATGCCAATCCAGTAGCATGACAATCCAACGTTCATGGTTGGAGTAGACGGGACAGAGTATACGGGCCTCTGCCGGGAACATCAACTTAAGGATCATGCTGATATGAAGACACGGTTCGGCGTGCTGGCGATGGTGATCGGAGCGGGTTTGGGTGCACAGACGGTTGGCGCCGCGCCACGGGCCGCGGAGGGCTCGGGCATGTACTACGCCGCCGCCGCCCAGAACCTGAATCCGTTCCATCTGGGCGTTTTCTACCGGAACCACGACCGCAACATCGAGGTCTCGGGACGCCCCATGGAGCTGGACATCGATAAGGCCGGCATGTTCGTGGCCTATGATCTGAGTCGCTGGATCTCCGTCTACGGCTTGGCGGCCTACACGGAGGTCGGCCTGTCCGGGATCACCTCCAGCGACGACCAGACCACCGAGTTCGGCGGCGGCGCCTGGGTGAACCTGCTCGACCACGACCTGACCGACGGCCTGTTGCTCGAGAACCGCCTGCGCCTGCAGGCGATCGGCCAGGTGACGACGGCGAACGCGGAAGCCGGGTTCTACGAGCTGAACTACACCGAGTACTACGGCGCCCTGACGCTGAGCGTCGTGTGCGAACTGGTGGGCAAGAAAGAGTATTGGCCCGAGGCCATCGGCCTGTACGCGGGGCCGGCCTACAACAACCTGGACAGCAGCGATTTCGAAGCCCAGGGTGAGAACTTCGGCTTCGCCTTCGGCCTGGACTTCTACCTGACGCGCAAAACCACGCTCAGCGTGGGACTCGAGAAGTACGACGACGAGGATGCTGGCGGCGTGTCGCTGGGTGTGCGTCTCTAGATTCCCCGTTCCGGGAAATCTGGCGTTTTTTGCCGCGCCGCCCGTCTCTCACCGGGGCGGCGCCGAGCAGATTTGCCCGGCCAGTGCCGTCGTGTGAGGCAAACCGCAGGTGTGCGCCATGGCCCCGAGCGTCGCCGCGGCCGGCGCGATGAACGCCGCAAACTGCGTCAGGCCCAGAGCCGTCAACCGCGCATAAGCACCCAGCGCCTGGCTCAGGCGTTGCACGGCGGCCCACGGGAAGTCGTCGGCGACCTCGGCACAGGCGGGGCAGAGTGCGACGTAGCGTGCCAGCAGGCGCGTGCGCAGCGCCGGTGCGAGCTGCACGTAGGGATCGCACAGCAGCGAGGCCAGGTCGTAGGCGGCCGGACCCAAGCGCATGCCCTGGAAATCGATCAGTGCGATCTGACGGCCGCGGCACAGCACGTTGCTGGACTGCAGATCGCGGTGCACCACGACGCGCGGCGAGTTCAGCAGGCGCGCGGCCACCAACTCCAGTTCGACCGCCACCTCCGCGGGCAGGCCCTCAAGCCCCAGTCGGCCGCGCAACAGGTGGTTGGCGAACAGCTCGCGCTCCCAGCGGAAGGTCGTCGCATCCAACGGCGGCTCGATCGCCACCCCGGCGGCGCGCACGGCCTCCGTGGCCGTGGTGTGCAGCCGGGCCGCGGCTTGCAGCACCGGCTCGTAGAGCGCCAGGGCGTCGCCCGGCCGGCGGTGCACCTGGCGTTCAAGCGAGCAATCACCCCAGTCGGCCAGGGCCAACGCCCGCGCCTCCGGCAGGGCGGCCAGCACCCGGGGCACCGGCACCCCGGCCCCGGCCAGCAGCCGGGCATGGCCGGCATAGCGGGCATTCTCGCTGCGCAGGGTGCCATACCGCAGGTAGATGGCCCGGCGCGACGGCCCCAGCAGCCGGCAGAAGCTGCGGTCCGAGCCGCGCGCGCCCAGCGGGCAGACGCCGGTCCGCGCCAGCGGCCACTGCATGGCTGCCAGAAGCGGCGCCAGGGCCGGATCGGGCCAGTCGAAGGCCCGGCAGACCACGGCCGGACCCCGGCCGGGCCGGAGCTCGAACGGCGTGGGTAGCGGTCCGCCGCGGTCCGCCGCGGCGGGCGTCGGCTGCCGGGCCGCGTGTCGCTGCAGGCGGCGGCGGATGGCCAGGTAGCGCTCGGGCGTTCCGGCATCGTCCCAGTGCGACCCGCGAATGCGCACGCCGGCCACGAATTCGCCCGCGCGCAAACCGTTCTCGTACGCCTCGACGATGCTGCCGCAGGCACGCTCCGGCAGGAACTCGAACACCCGCGGGGACACCAGCTGCAAGCCGCAGAAGGTGGCCGTGCCGGGCGCGCCGGGCGTGCGGCTGCGGAAATCGGTAATGTGCCCCTGCCGATCGGTCACCACGGTCCGGGGGCCCGTGCGCGGTTCCAGCCAGGCCGCGGCCAGGGCCTGTCCGCCGGCAAAAGCCCGCTGCAGGGGCGCCGGGTCGAGCTCGGCCACGATATCGGCGTTCGCGAGCCAGAACGCGCTCCCGCCGATGAAGTCGCGCAGCGGCCGCAAGGCGCCGCCCGTGCCGAGGATGATCGGCTCGTAGACGCAGACGATGCGCGCCCGGCCGCGCCACGCCGACAGGTAGTCCCGCAGCAGGTTGGCCTGCCAGTGGAGGTTGACCGCCACCTCTTCCACGCCCCAGGACTCGAGCAGATCCAGCATGCGCGCGATCAGCGGCTGGTCCGCCAGGGGCATGAGCGGCTTGGGCAGGAACCAGGTCAACGGACGCAGCCGCTGCCCCAGCCCGGCGGCCAGCACCACCGCCTTGCGCGGCGGGACAGTCGATGCGGTCGGACTCATGCCGTCACCTTCGCCGTGCGCGCCCGGGGCAAGCCATAGAGGAGCGCTTCGGCGCGACTCGTGCGATAGGCGCACAGCCCCGCCGACCAGGCCGCGGTGATTTCGCCAGCCGGCACGCCCGCCAGCAGTTCGAGCCGCACCCGGTCGGTGCCGAACAGACGATCGAACCACTCCGGCCGCGCCCCCGCGTGTTGCCAGACGCGGCGCCGTCCGTAGAGCTGCTGCAGCACCGCCAGCACCGTCACCGCCGTGCGCACCGGCTGGAAGCGCTCGGACGCGGTGACCGCCAGGCGCACGCCATCCAGTTCGCGGCCGGCGTGCGGTGCGAGACCGGCCACGTAGCGGTGGGGGTGGAAGGACACGCCCGGAAGTCGGCAGGCCTGCAGTCGCTCGACCACGGGTTCGGCCCGCAGCCAGGGTGCGCCCAGCAGGCGGAACGCGAGGTTGGTGCCCCGTCCGCAGTCGATCGCCGGCAGGGCCTCGGAGAAGACCGTGGCCAGGTAGGTCATGCCGCATTCCCAGGTGCGGATGCCGGGCGAAGGCGGAACCCAGTCGGGCCAGCCGGCTCCGCGTTCCCCCTGGCGCGGCCAATCGCGCATGGCGGCCACCCGCAGGTCGAGCGACAGGCCGCGCGTCCGGCAGATCCAGCGCGCCGCCTCGCCCGGCGTCAGGCCGGTGCACATCGGCAGGGGCAGCGGCGCCACGAAGCTGGCAAACGCGGGCGCCGTCACCGGGCCATCGACGATCACAGGCAGGGGAATCGGGCGATCCGCCACGATCACCCGCACCCCGGCCGCGGCCGCGGCCTCCAGCACGTTGAGCAACGTCGCCAGATAGGTGTAGCAGCGGGCGCCGAGATCCTGCAGGTCGCACACCAGCACGTCGATGCCGCGCAGCATGGCCGGCGTGGGCTTACGATGGGCGCCGTAGAGCGAATGGACGGGAATACCCCACGTCGGATGTCGCCGCGAGCGGGTGCTGACGCCGGCCCCGGCCGCGCCCAGGAAGCCGTGCTCGGGTCCGAAAAGCGCCACCAGCCCGGAACCCAACTCGGCCCGCAGCCGTTCGGCCGACGATGCCCCGCGATGGTCCAGCGTGGCCTGGTGGCTCAGCAGCGCCACGCGTTGACGCGGCAGCCAGTCGCGATGGGAATCGAACAGGACATCGAGACCCACGCGCAGACGGGACGGGCAGACCTTCTCCATGGCGCCGGTATGATGCCTGCAATCGCCGCGCGGCACAAGCCCGGCACAGGCCGACCGGCGGCACGCGCGTTACCCGTCGCGCCCCCGGCGGCGTCTCGAACGCCCGGATGAAACGGATGAAACGTGTTGCGCCCCTTCACGCCGCGCTTGACGCCGGCATACGATTGGGCGTACATATTTCGGCTATTTGCAATGGCTGGGAGGTTGGCAATGGCGGCGCGGAGACAAATGCGGACGGCGGGGCTCAACAGCCGCCTGCGCGCAGTGCGCCTGTTTGCTCGACTCCTGTGCCTGGCAGCCGTCCCCACCCTGCTCCGCGCCGCGCCGGCCACGGCGGCGCCCGCCTACACACTGGACGAGTGTCTGGCCAGTGGACTCGAACACAGCGCCGCCCTGCACAATGCCGTCCGCGACGAGGCCCTGGCGGAGACGCGCATCCGGCAGGTGCGCGCTGAAGTGCTGCCGCATGTCAGCGCCGACGGCGCCTACACGCGGATCAACGAAGTCTCCTCGATGACGGTCGATGAGCAGGAGATCGCCTTCGGCCGCGAAGGCACCTACCGCGTGGCGGGCGGTGTCGACCAACTGCTCTACGCCGGCGGCTCGGTCCGGGCGGCCCTCAACGCGGCCGCGGCCTACCGCGACATCGCCGGAGCCCAGCGGGCCGCGGCGACCGCGACCCTGGTGCGCGACATCCGCCAGGCCTTTGCTGACCTGCTGCTGGCAGAGGCTGCCGCCCGCGTGCGCGAACAGTCGGTCACGCAATTGCAGGCCTGGGCTGAGCAGGTGGACCAGCGCTTCCGTCAGGGCGCGGTCTCGGAGTTCGAGGCCAACAGCGCGCGCGTGCGTGTGGCGAACGAGCGGCCGCTCCTGATCCGCGCCCGGACCGAGACCGACCTGGCCCGCACCCGCCTGCGCAACCTGGCACGCCTCGCCGAGGGCCCGTTCGAGGTCCGCGGCGAACTCACGTACCGGCCGGACACGCCGGCCTGGCCGCTGCTCCGGCAGGCAGCGCTGGACCAGCGCCCCGAGTTGCGCCAGGCGCAACGCACCGTCGAACTGGCGCTAGCCGACCTCCGCGCAACCCGCGGCCGCACGCAGCCGCGGGTGTCGGCGCGCGCCGGCGTGTTCGGCGACAATCCGCCCGCCGGAACTGCCGCCAGCGAGTGGGACTGGGGCTGGAGCGCCGGCCTGCGCGCCGAGTGGGACATCTTCGATGGCGGCCTGCGGTCCGCGGAGGTCGATGCCCGGCAGATTGAGGTGGCCAAGGCCGAGGAGCAACTCGGCGAGACCCGCCGCCAGATCCTGCTCGAGCTTGAGACGGCCCACGTGGAACTGCTGCGGGCAGCCGAGACGGTGGCCGCCACGGCCGAGAGCGTCACGCTCGCCGGGCAGAACCTGTCGATCGCCGAAGCACGGGCCGCCGCGGGACTGGTGACCCACATCGAGTACACGGACGCCCAACTCGCCCTGAGCACCGCCCGCCTGAACCGTATCGAGGCCGTGGCGGACCATGTGCGGGCCGCGGCCGCCGTGGACTATGCGTGCGGCCGCAGCTCCGCGCCAGCAGGAGGAGATTAGGTCATGAAGAACCAGCCGTCACGGGCAGGGTCCGTCATCTTGTGGGGGGCGGCCGTCCTGGTTCTGGCCGGCATTGTCACGCTGGCGCTGGTCCATCGTCCGAAGCCTGCCCTGCCACCGCCGGTCGAGAAGCCCGTCGTGGTGCGCACCCTCACGCTGACCGACCGGTCGGTGACCGACCGGGTCCTGCTGACCGGCCGAATCGAGCCGCTGCGCGAGGCCACCCTGGCGGTCGAGCAGGAGGGCGTGATTGCCGAACGGACGGTCGACAAGGGCGACCGCGTGACAGCCGACCAACTGCTCCTGCGCAGTGATGCGCGCCTGTGGCAGACGGCCGTGACGCAGGCCGCAATCGCACAGGCCGACGCACACCGCGACCTGCGGCGCTGGCAGGAGCTGCGTCGTACCGGCGCCGTGGCCGATGCCGACTACGATGCCGTGACCTCCCGCTATGCCTCGGCCGAAGTCGCTCTCGACGAGGCCCGCGTACGCCTGCTGCAGTGCGACGTGCGCGCGCCCTTCGGCGGCGTGATCGATGCGCGCTGGGTGGAGCGCGGCGAATTCGCCGCGCGCGGCAAGGACGCCTTCCGCCTGGTCGACGTGGCGCAGGTCAAGGTCCGCTTCGCGGTGCCCGAACGCGACGTGCGCTACGTGCGCGCGGACGCCACCGTGGCCTTCACCGTCGCAGCCGACCCGGCGGCGACCCACACCGGCCGCGTGACGTTCGTCGCGACGGTGGCCTCACCGCAGAGCAACACCTTCGACGTGGAACTGACGGCCGACAACCCGCAGGGCCGCCTGCGGCCGGGCATGATCGCCGAGGTCCAGCTGGTCCGGCGCGTGATCGAGACCGGCGCCGTAGTGCCGCTGGCGGCGATCGTGCCGCGCAAGGGCGAGCACGTGGTCTACGTGGAACAGGACGGCCGCGCCGTGCGGCGAGTCGTACAGATGGACGTCATCATGGGCGACGAGGCGGTCCTGGCCTCCGGTGTCACGACCGGCGACCGGGTGATCGTCGAGGGCCAGCGCACGCTGCAGGACGGGGCGCTGCTGGACCTGCAGGCCGAAGACGCGACGCCCGGACCGGCTGACGGTCCGAAGGACTGATCCGATGCTGCTCTCGAACTACGCCATCAAGTTCCGCACGGCCGTGATCGTGCTGACCGGCGTCATCCTGATCGCCGGCGTGCGCGCCTACCGCCAGTTGCCGCGCGAGGGCATGCCCGACATCACGATTCCCTTCGTGTTCGTCACGGCGGTCTACGACGGCACCTCGCCGACCGAGATGGAGCAACTCATCACCGTTCCGCTGGAGAAACAGCTCAACGGCGTTGAGAACATCAAGGAGATGCGCTCCACCTCGTCCGAGAGCGTGACGGCCATCTCGATCGAGTTCACCGCCGGCCAGGATATCGACCTGGCGAAACAGCGGGTCAAGGACAAGGTCGACCTCGCACGGCCGGATCTGCCCGAGGACCTGGACGAGCCGATCGTCGATGCCATCAACTTCAGCTCCGACATCCCGGTCTTCACCTTCGCCCTTTCGGGACTCGCGGACATATCGCGCCTCAAGTCGCTGGCCGAGGCGCTGCAGGATCAACTCGAACTGCTGCCGGGCCTGCGGGCAGCCGAGATCACGGGCGTGCGCGAACGGGAGTTCCGGGTCGAGATCGACCTGCCGCGCCTGGTCGCCTACGACGTGCCGCTGTCGCAGGTAATGGGCCGCATCCTGCGCGAGAACCGCACGGTCAGCGCCGGCAACATCGAGGTCGCCGGCAGCAAGTTCCAGGTGCGGCTGCCGGGCGAGTTCGCCCGCGTGGCCGAACTGCGCGACGTGGTGGTGGCCGAACGCAACGGCGATCCGATCTACCTGACCGACATCGCCACCGTGGCCGATACGTTCAAGGACGAGACCTCAATCTCACGCGTCAACGGGGAACCCTGCGTCACGATCAACATCACCAAGCGCAGCGGCGTCAACACCGTCGCGCTGATTCGCGATGTGAAGCGGACGCTCGATGCCTACCGTATGCCGGCCGGTGCCAAGCGGACCGTGGTGATGGACCAGTCCGACTACATCGCCTCGATGCTGATGGAATTGGAGAACAATATCTTCAGCGGCTTCGTGCTGGTCGTCGCCGTGCTGCTCGTCTTCCTGGGCGTGCGCAACAGCTTCTTCGTGGCCCTCGCGATTCCTCTGAGCATGCTGATGGGCTTCGTGCTCATGGCCGTGCGCGGTTCGGCCATGAACATGATCGTGCTCTTCGCGCTGGTGATGGCCGTCGGCATGCTGGTCGACAACGCCATCGTGATTGTCGAGAACATCTACCGCCACCGTGCGCTCGGCAAGAGCCGCGAGGAGGCCTCCCTGGTGGGCGCCGGCGAGGTCGCCTGGCCGGTCATCACCTCCACCATCACAACCGTGGCGGCCTTCGCACCGCTGCTCTACTGGCCGGACATCATGGGGCAGTTCATGGGCTTCCTGCCCCGCACCCTGATCGTCATGCTGCTGGCCTCGCTCTTCGTGGCACTCGTGATCAACCCCGCGATCTGTTCGGAGCTGATCCGGGTGCGGCCGCGCGCCGCGGACCAGCGCGAACACCCCTTCATGGCAGGCTACGAGCGCTTTTTGCGGGCCGCGCTGCGCCACAAGCTGCCCGTGCTGCTGCTGGGACTGCTGTCGCTCGTCCTTAGCGCCCAGCTCTACGGACGCTTTGGCCGCGGCGTCGAACTCTTCCCAGCCGTCGATCCGCGCAACGCCACGGTCACGGTGCGGCTGCCGCAGGGCGCCTCGATCGCGCGCACCGACGCCGTCGTGCGCCACGTCGAGGCGTGCGCCTCGCGCCACGCCGACGTGAAGTTCTGCCTGGCCACGGTCGGCAGCACGGGCGAGGCCTTCATGGGCGGCGGCGCCTCCGGCACCCATGTCGGCTCGGTCTACGTCGAGTTCGTCAAGGCCGAGCAACGCACCACCAACTCCCTCGAGTTGGTCAACCTGATCCGCGACGAGATCGGCGTAATCGCCGGCGCGGAGGTCGTGGTCAAGAAGGAGGAGGACGGCCCCCCCACCGGCGCGCCGATCTCAGTGGAGATCTCGGGCGATGACTTCGGCATCCTGGGCGACCTGGCCACCGAGGTGCGACGGCGCGTGGAGACAGTTCCCGGCCTGGTGGACCTGGAGGATGACCTGGAAGAGGCGCTGCCCGAACTGCAGTTCCGGGTGGACCGCCACCGCACCGCCCTGCTCGGTCTCGATCCCGACACGATCGGAACCTTCCTGCGGATGTCGATCTATGGGCTGGAAACCGGCAAGTTCCGCACCAGCGAAGATGAATATGACATCACGCTGCGGCTACCGGCGGCGCAGCGCGACGACCTCGCGCTGCTGGACCGCGTGTTCATCCCGGTTCCCGACCGCCCGCCGGTGCCGCTCTCCTCGCTGGGCTCCGTGGTCTACACCGGCGGCCGCGGCACGATCACGCGCAAGGACCGCAACCGCGTGGTCACCATCACGGGCAACGACCGCGGCCGCGGCGTCGACGAGCTGCTCGCGGACGTCCAGGAGCGGCTCAAAGACCTGCGGCTGCCGCGCGGCTACCAGATCGCCTACACCGGCAAGAACGAGGACATGAATGAGTCGCAGGCGTTCCTCAGCAATGCCTTCCTCATCGCCATCGGGCTGATCGCGGTGACGATGGTGATCCAGTTCAACTCGGTCCTGCTGCCGCTGATCATTCTCTTCACCGTGCTGCTCTCGCTGCAGGGGGTGATGGTGGGACTGCTGGTCACCGGACAGAAGTTCAGCATCATCATGACGGGCCTCGGCGTGATCAGCCTGGCCGGCATCGTCGTCAACAACGGCATCGTGCTGCTCGATTGCGCCCAGCAGCGCCGCCGCGAGGGTCTGAGCGCGGTCGAGGCGGCCATCGATGCCGGCAAGACCCGCCTACGGCCCGTGCTCCTGACCGCCGTCACCACGGTCCTTGGGCTCATCCCCATGGCGATCGGCTGGGGCTTGGAGATTCACACCTGGCCGCCGCGCCTGGTGGCCGGTGCCGAGTCCGGCGCCTGGTGGGCGCCGATGGCCGTCGCCGTGATCTTCGGGCTCTCCCTGGCCACGCTGCTGACCCTGGTGCTGGTGCCGGCCATGTACGCGGTGGCCGACTCGTTCGCCTGCTGGCTCCGCCGCATCGCCGGCAAGGAACGGGAAGAGGACATCGAGAACTGAACCTGGCAGGTGCAGTGGCCGGTGATCGGTGATCGGTGATCTATTGACGAATCATGAAGGGCGGGATTGAGTTCGACATTCTGCGGTTTGATTGACGTATTCACAGACAAAGACCAAAGACAACGACACACGACAAAGATTCCGCACTCCGTCGTTGTCTTCAATCTTGGTCTCCGGTCTTTGTCTCGTGCCTGCATCCAACCGAACTACGACAAGATGGCCAAGTTATGGACGAGCCTGCCGCGCGGCTGCGCCGCGAATGAACCCTGCGGTTCGATGGGGGCTCCGCGTGGTGCCGGTCGAATTTTTCGCCCTGAGGCCGTGCTCGGCTCGCCACAGTCTCGCCCTCCAGGCGCTGCTGTCGGTGGGCCATCGTGCTCCCCATGGAGGGCGAACCTGTGGTGAGCCGGGCATGTCGGCAGAATCCAACCAGAAATGCCGACAGCGCCCAGAAAGTCAGGACTGCGGCACACAGCTTCAGGCATTGAACGAACAGTCCTCGGTCCATCAGCACACCTCCTCCGGCGTGCGCAGCGTCCACCCGATCCCCAGCAGCATGATTCCCGCATAGGCCCAGGCCGCGAGCTGGAAATGCGCGAGCTCGCCGTGGCGCAGCCAGAAGCCCATCAACACCGACGACACGCCGCCCCCGAAGGCCGTGCCGGCCGACCAGACAGCATTGGTGACGTGCCGCAGTTCGGGCCGCATGCGAAGCATGTAACCGCGGCTGGTGGCCACATAACTGCCGCTCTCCGCCACCGGCAGCAGCGCGCACAGGAGCGCGATCAACGCCAGCGGTGCGTGCCCCGGACGCAAGTTGGCCACAATCGCCAGGCCGAGGACCATCAGGGCGCCGGCCAGGGCCATGGCCCGCGGACTGCCCTGGCGGTCCGCGAGCCGGCGCCACGCGGCGGTCGTGGCGATCGTCACGGCACTGCCCGACGAGACCAGCAACAGAATCAGTCCCGGTCCGAGCAGCAGACGGTCACGCAGCAGCAGGGTCACCAGCAGGGCCTGGCCCGCGAAGACAAAGCCGAACAGGGCCGTGCAACCGAGGAAACGCATGAACGCCCGGTCGCGCAGAACCAGCCCGAAGCCGCCGGGCACGGCCGGTGTGCCGTCCTCGCGCCGGGGCGGCTCGCCGCCCGGCACCCGTTGCAGCAACCGAATACTCACGAGCCCGGCGAACACGCCGACCGCCGCCAGGGCTGAGAAGCGCCAGAGCGGCGGGCTCCGGCCCAGCACCACGAAGCAGACCACCCCGGTCGCCACGGACAGCAGCCGGGTCAGGACCGTCTCGGCCGCAAAGAAGCGCCCCAGTTGGCTTGGCGGCACGATTTCGTGCAGCCAACTGGACCAGGCGATGCCGGCCATGGCCCGCGTGATGCAGAAGAGCCCGGCCGTGGCGAAGAGCAGCCGCGCGGCGCCTGGCGTACCATAGCGGGCATAGACCCACGGCGTCAGCACGATCGGCAGGACCACCAGGTTCCGGACGGTCCAACCGGTCATCAGCAACCGCTTGGACCCGAAGCGCTCGGCCAGCGATTTGGTGAGCAAACCCAGGATGCCTGCGAAGAAGAGGATCGAGTTGAGCACGCCCACCGTGGCCCGGTCGATCCCCGCGGCGCGCGCATGCAACACCAGTACCGGGCCAATGATGCACTGCCAGGAGATGACGTTGAAGAACAGGAAGACCAGGAAGCGCCGCGGGCCACGGTCCAGATTGCCCAGCAACGCCAGCAGAGAGGTGCGCATATCGATTCGTACATGGTGGGCGGTGAGGGACTCGAACCCCCGACATTCTGGGTGTAAACCAGACGCTCTAACCAACTGAGCTAACCGCCCGGTGTTCGGATGCAGGGTAAAGCATGCGCGCGGCGCTGGCAAGCGTCGCCGATTTTCCGATCCAGAGCACTCCGGAACAGCCCTGGACAGACTGGCGCTACAGCAGGCTGACGGCGTCGACATCCACAGCCAGCGCGATATCCTTGGGCAGGCGGCTCGCGCCCAGCACCCGGCGCAGCAGCCGCACCATCGGGCCGGTCTGCGGTGCCCGCAGCATGACCTGGAAACGGTAGTAGCCCTTGGCTCGCGCCAGCGGCGCGGCGCAGGCCTCGGAGACTCGGATCGCCGAGCCCGCGGCACCGGTCTGGCAGGCCGCCGCGAGACTCTTGGCGGTCAGTTCGGTGCGCTCCAGGCTGACCCCGCGGAAGGTGAGGCAAACCAGATGGGCGTAGGGCGGATAACCGAGTTCGCGGCGCTCGGGCAGTTCGCCGGCGGCAAAGGCGTCAAAGTCCGCCTCACGCGCCACGGCCACGGCCGGGTGGTGCGGCGTATAGGTCTGGATAATCACCTCGCCGGCCACGTCACCGCGACCAGCCCGACCCGAGACCTGCGCCAGGAGCTGGAAGGTGCGTTCGCCGGCCCGGAAATCCGGCAGGTGCAGGCTGGCGTCGGCCATCACCACGCCGACCAGCGTGACATTGGGGAAATGCAGCCCCTTGGCAATCATCTGGGTGCCGATGAGGATGTCGGTGCGCCCGGTGCGGAAGGCTCCCAGAATCTCGTCATGGCTGTGGCGTCGGGCCGTGACATCCGCGTCCATGCGGGCGACGCGGGCTTGGGGGAAGCAGGTCTGGATGATCGACTCCACCCGCTGCGTGCCAAACCCGGAGTACTTGATGGCCGGATCGCGGCATTTCGGACAGACCGCGGGCACCGGTTGCCAGGCGCCGCAGATGTGACAGCGCAAGCACTGGTCGGCCTGGTGGTAGGTGAAGGCCACGCTGCAGGCGTCGCAGGTGGCCACGAAGCCGCACCGCGGGCAGAGCAGTGACGTGGCGTAACCGCGTCGGTTGATGAACAGCATGGCCTGCTCGCCGAGCGTCAGCCGTTCGCCCAAGGCCAGCAGGAGGGCCTCCGAAAAGACCTGCACATGGCCGCTGCGGGCCATCTCCACACGCATGTCCACGATCCGCACCAGCGGCATGGGACGGTCGTCCACGCGCCGCGCGATGCGCGTCAGGGTGTACTTGCCCCGTCGCACATTGTCCCACGACTCAAGGGCCGGCGTGGCCGACCCCAGCAGCACGCCGCAGTGCTCAATGTGGCCGCGCATCACGGCGACATCGCGAGCGTGATAGCGCGGCGTCTCGTCCTGCTTGTAGCTGGGCTCGTGCTCTTCATCCACGACAATCAGCCCAAGCGGCGCGACCGGCGCAAAGACCGCGGAGCGCGGCCCGATCACGACGCGCGCATCGCCGCGGCGGATGCGGTGCCATTCGTCGTGGCGCTCGCCGTCGCTGAGCGCGCTGTGCAGCACGGCCACGCGCTCGCCGAACCGGGCCGCGAAGCGCTGCACGGTCTGCGGCGTCAGCGCGATCTCCGGCACCAGCACGATGGCGCCCTGGCCGCGCGCCAGGACATGTGCGATGGCCTGCAGATAGACCTCGGTCTTGACGCTGCCGGTCACGCCGTAGAGCAGCACGGGCTGCGGCGCGGGGCTGTCGCAGGCCGCGATGACCTGCGCCAGAGCCGTGGCTTGCTCGTCCATCAGGACCAGCGGATGCGAGGGCAGCACGCGACGGTTGGCCAGCGGGTCGCGCCGCGCCTCGCGGACGTCGAGCGTGAGATGCCCGGCCGCCGCCAGACGGCGGACCGTGTCGGGGGCGCAGCGGAACTCGCGACAGACCGACTGCAACCAGCCGCCGCCGACCCGCCGGATATTGTCCAGCAGCTCCTGCTGACGCGTGTTCAGCGGCACCGGCGCGACGGCGGTATCCGGCGCGGGTGCGACGGGCGGCTTGGCCACGCCGCCACGAGATTCGTGCGCCGGCTTGCCGGGCTCGGCCGACACGGCGGGCAGGCTGACGAACAGCCGCTCGCGCGGGCGCGACCGACCCTCCTGGACCGCCGCCGGGAGCACCGCGCGCACGCACCGTTCGATCGGCGCCAGGTAATAGTCGGCGATCCAGCGGGCTAATTCCAGCACGCCCGGAAGCAGATAGGGACCGTCGCCTTCGACCGACGCCAGGGCCTTGAGCGCCGTCTGCGCCGAGTGCTCGGCCAGTGCGATCACGTAACCGGTGGCCGTGCGGTGACCGAACGGCACGCGGACCCGGACACCGGGCACGACCCGCGCAAGCAAGTCGACCGGCACGTCATAGTCGAAGACGCGGTCCAAACCTGCGTCGACGACCACCCGCGCAACCATCGCAGCCCCTTTCCGGTGTAGACCGTCGGCCTGATGCCGCCAACGACGCACGACCGGTCATCCGGTCATCCGGCGTCTGCATCCGCACACAAACAGACGGGGGGCAGTTACCTGCCCCCCGTCACGACGTCAGAGGTCACGCACAACGCCGCTGCTCGCTGGATGCCAGCCTTGGGCTGACAACCTCGCTTAACCGCGGAACCGCGCCCTTCGGCGCGCACCGCGCGCAACGCACGCCGCGAATCTGCGATCAGGGATTCAGCGCCGTCAGCTCGACCGGCGTGTTGTTGGTCACCACCGGCGAGATCCGGCCGGCCTGCACGTAGATCTTGCGCGCATCGAAAGTCGAACCACCCATGGTCACCCAGACGGCCATACGGCCGCCAAAGGGGGCTGCCACGCCAGCCGTGGTGGTGCCGACAAGCTTGACAACGCTGTTGGATGAAACCTTGTCTCCATCCCACTTCAGGCTGGAGCTCCAAAGGAACGGCATGTCGCTCGGCGTATTCTGATCGGTGGTCGAGACGCCCCAGGCGTTGTTGACGCCGCCGAAGCCGGTGGCAGTCCGTGCCGGCTTTACGCCGCCGCCAGCCAACATCTCAGACTTCAGATCCTGACACACTGAATCTTCGCGGTTGTCGGTGACGCCACTCGGCCCAGATCCGTCACTCATCAGGAACTTGAAGTAGTCCGTCGAGGTGGAATAGGCCGAACTGGGCCAGACGTACGGCTCGCCCAACGGCTCGCGCTCATAGTTGGTCGACGTAATGGCCAACCACACGCCGCGCCCCTGGGTCTTCATCGCCGTCGCCCGCGCGCGATCGAACACGCCTTGAATGGCTGGGAAGAAGGCCGCCATGAGGATCGCAATGATCGCAATCACCACCAGCAACTCGACCAACGTGAAACCCTTACGTCTTTGGATGCTCATAATCATGACCTCTCCTTCGAACCTCTGATCGACCCATGTTTGCCAGACTGAAAACCTATCGCAGTTTCGAGAATGAGTATCCCACGCTCTGACTGGCCGGTCAACCCCTTTCTGCCAGATTACTGCCGAAACGCACATCGGCCTTTTCCCGGTCGTGCCCGGCCGCGAATGAACGAGGGGTGCTTGCGCGAGAAAAGCGGTGTCGCGCTTCGCTTGCCACCGCACTCCAAATTGCCTGCGCCCCGGCGGCAGCGTCTGGAGTGCGGTGGCAAGCGGTATCCCGCGCGACGCCGCTCTTGCCCCGCTGCGCCACGATCTCAGCCCCTCGCAACCGCGTACGAGGGTCAAGATGAGCAAGCGTGGCATGAAGGCGGGCTGACGCCCGTAACCCAATCGGTGGACGATTACGGATTACGAGCAGAGGCTCTCGATCGTCCACCGTAATCGTCGCCCGTAATCGTCCGCCGAAGTTATGGGCAAGCCAGCCCGGCTCTAATCGTAGCGCCCCAGCAGCCGCAGCAGGCCGTCGAGGATGGTGAACGGGTGCGGCGGGCAGCCCGGCACGAACAGGTCCACCGGCACGACCGCGGAGGCGCCATTGTGCACCTCGGGGTGGTCGCGGTAGGGACCGCCGGAGATGGCGCAGACGCCGACGGCAATGGCAATCCGCGGGGCCGGCACGGCCTCCCAGGTCTTGCGCAGGGCCAGGTGCATGTTGGCGCTGACCGGACCGGTGATGAGCAAGCCGTCGGCGTGGCGCGGCGAGGCTACGATCTGGATGCCATAGCGCCCCAGGTCCCAACCGACGGTGTTCAACACATTGACGTCGGCTTCGCAGCCGTTGCAGCCGCCGGCGCTCACCTGCCGCAGCTTGAGCGAGCGGCCCAGCAGCGACTTGAGCTCCCTGCCGAGCGCCTCCGCCAGCACCAGCGCCGTCTGGCCGCCGTCGACCAGCAAGTCGCTTGCGCGGCGCACGGCCAGATGGGGATCCGCCGAGTGGGTGATGGCGCCGGCCGGGCAGGCCCGCACGCAGTCGGTGCAGAAGAGGCAGCGGCCCAGGTCGATGCGCGTCGGCGGGCCGGGCGTGATGGCCCCGGTGGGGCAGGCGGCAGCACAGGCACGGCAGTCCGCTGGGCACTTCGCCCGGTCGATCAGCGGCCGGCCGCGAAAGCGGTCGGAGATGGGTGGCGGACGCCCGCCGGGGAAGGACATGGTGCGATGTCCCTGTTGCAAGCGGGCGAGGGCGATCTTGATCATGCCATAGACTCCGAGGTGGGTTCGGGTCAGGGTTCAGGGTTCAGTGAGCCTGTCCCGTGTCATTGAACTCTGAACCCTCCCGTCTGAATAGTCACTACTCACAAATCATGCCCGCAGTAGGACAGGTTGAAGCTCTTGTTACAGAGCGGAAAGTCGGAGATCTGCTGGTTCCGCAGGGCGTAGGCCAGGCCGGCCCAGTTGTGGAACGAGGGGTCGACGACCTTGTAGCGGGCAAAGCGTCCGTCGGCACCGGTGAGCGCCACGTGGCAGATCTCGCCGCGCCAGCCTTCGACCAGCGACACGGCGAGCCGTTCGGGCGCGAGGGGCCCGAGGGCGGCCCACACCGGCCCCCCGGGCAACGCCTGGAGTTGTTCGCGCACGAAGACGATCGAGCGCTGGATCTCCAGCCAGCGCACGTAGGCACGAGCGAACACATCCCCGGTCTCGGCGGTCGCGACCGGCAACTGCGCGAAGCGGAAGATGCCGGCGGGCTGGTCCTGGCGCACGTCGCGGCTGAGGCCCGCCGCGCGCGCGGCGGGGCCGACGATGCCCAGTTCGCGGCAGATGGCGGCCGGCAGCGGGCCGGTGTCCTCGAAGCGGGCCATGACCGAGGGCGTGTCCCAGAGCAGGTTGATGGCGCTGGCCAGATCGCGCGCGGCCGCCTCGAGCCGGCGAAGCAGGTCGTCGACGCGCGCCGGTTCGGCGTCGAAAGCCGTTCCGCCCGGCAGCAGCAGGTCGCGCCCGAAGCGGTTGCCGCACAGCACGGCGGTCATGTTGAGCAGGTCGCCGCGGATGCGGCCGCAGTAGGAGGCGGTGGGCAGGAAGCCGACGTCCAGGGCGAGCGCGCCGAGATCGCCGGCATGGTTCGCCAGACGTTCGAGTTCGAGCGCCACGCCACGCAGCGTCTGAGCGCGGGCCAGCGGCCGCCAATCCGACAAGGCCTCCACCACGTGGCAGTAGGCGAGCGTGTGCCCGATGGTCGTGTCGCCGGCGAGAGTCGCGGCCAAGTGCCGGGCGCGGGCGTCCGGACCGCCGCGCAGGGCCTCCTCGACACCGCGGTGCTGATAGCCCAGGGCGATCTCGAGATGGAAGACCTCCTCGCCGTGACACTGGAAGCGGAAGTGCCCGGGCTCGATCACGCCGGCGTGCACGGGGCCAACCGCCACCTCATGCACCTGCTCGCCCTCGACGCGGTAGAAATCGCCGACGCCCGGGAGGATCGGATCGCCTGCCGGCCGGCCCCAGGCATCGCGACCGGCCTGCCAGGCGCGCCGGTAGCGCACCGGTTTGAGCCAGGGGTGGCCCTCGGGGCGCAGGCCGAACTGTTCGGCGATCTCGCGCTCGAAGAGGTGAACTTGGGGCGTGCGCGGCGTAAGCGAGGCGAACCGATCGCCCGTCACGGCGGTCCGGAGCAGACCGAGGCGGTTGGCGGCATCGTCGGCCAGCACGGCGATGAGTTCGGTCTGGTCCGGCCCGGCTCCCGTGGCGGCGAAGAGGGCCGCGACGCGGCACCCCTCGACCACGGCCTGGGTGACGGTGTCCGCGAAGCCCGCAGGCGTCGCCAGCGGCACGGCGGCGCGGTCCACGGCCTGGCCGTTGCTCACGCGGAGCGGTTCGAGAGGGGGGGATGTCACGGCTGGACCTCCAGAAAGCGGGCCGCGTCACGCAGCAGGGCCTGCAGAGGGCCCGGGATCCACAACCCGAGCAGCAGGGCCAGCCCCAGCAGCACCAACGGCGGCAGGCCGGTGAGCCAGCCGTCGCGGTAGCTGGTGGCGCGGGCAGCCGGCGGCATGCGGCCTTGGACCACCTTCAGCACCGTCGCGCCCATGCCGATGAAGACCACCAGCAGGAAGAAGAGCAGCAGCCCACCGGCCACGAAGTGGCCGCTGCCGAAAGCCGCGTTGACGATCGTGAACTCGCTGATGAAGGGGCCGAAGGGCGGTGAACCGGTGATCGCCAGGAAGCCGGCCAGGAACAACGCGCCGGAAAGCGGCAGGCGGCGCAGGGCCCCGGAGACGGTGTCGGTGGTCTTGCTGCCGTAGGCGCGGTGGATGTTGCCGGCCGAGAGAAAGAGCACACCCTTGGTAACGGTGTTGTTGACCATGTGCAGGAGCGTACCGAAGACCGCCCCGCCGCCGAGCCCCAAGCCCAGCACCAGCAGTCCCATGTGTTCCACGCTCGAGTAGGCCAGCATGCGCTTGAAGTCGCGCTGCCCGACCATGAAGGCACCGGCGAGCCCCATGGAGAAGAGGCCCATGGCGATCAGCATCCGCGCGGCGTAGGCGCCCTCGCCTGCCGCATTACAGATGTGCACGACCCGGAGAATCGCCAGAAACGCGCAGCTGGTGACGCCGCCGGCCAGGAGCGCGCCCACCACGCCCGGGGCCTCGCCGTAGGCGTCGGGCTTCCAGGTGTGCATCGGCGCGAGGCCCATCTTGGTGCCGTAGCCCACCAGCAGCAGCACGAACCCCGCGTGCAGCCAGGGCTTGGAGAGCTGGGGTGCCTCGCGCACCAGCGCCGCAAACGTCAGCGACGGTTCGAGGCCAGCGCTGACCGCCGAGTAGGCCAGGAAGAACGAGCCCAACAACGCCAGCGCAATGCCGATCGAGCCGACCAACAGGTACTTCCAGGTGGCCTCGATCGAACGCGGCGTGCGGTTGAAATAGATCAATGGGGCCGTGACCAGCGCGGTCGCCTCGATCGCCACCCACATCAGGCCCAGGTGGTGCGACCACGTCACCAGGCTCAACACGCCGAGCAGCGCGCAGAGGCAGGCGCAGAAGACGCGGTTGGAGCGCTCCTGCCGGTGGCGCAGGTACCCCACCGCGTAGAAGCTGCAGCAGAGGAACAGCCCGCTGACCAGCGCCAGCACGAGCCGTCCCGGCGGGTCGAGCACCAGCCAGGGCAGGACGGTCAGCCGTCCCGGACGCGCCAGCGCCAGGGACGTCAGGACGGCGTGCCCGAGGCCGGCGGCCGGCAGGATCCACGGCCGCCAGCGGTTGGAGCGCACCAGCAGCGCCAGCGCTGCCATGAGGAGCGGAAAAGCGATGATTTGAAGCGACATGGTCTACTCTTTCAACTCCACCAGCCGCCGCGTGTCCAGCGAGGAGAAGGCGCTGTTGATGTGGTTGACGATGATGCAGATCACGAAGATGCCCACGAACAGGTCGAGCAGCACTCCGAGTTCGACCACCAGCGGCATGGCCTCGACCAGCAACAGGCCGAAGATGAAGATGCCGTTCTCCAGCACTAGGTAGCCGATCACCTGGCTGATGGCCTTGAATCGCGTGGTCAGCAGGATGAAGCCCACGAGCACCGTGGCCAGCGACGCCGGCACCAGCAGCGGCGCCGCCGCGGCGGCGCCCAGCGGCAGCCGGGAGGCGAAGGCCAGGGCAAAGCCCGTGGCGAGTGCGCCCAGGATGATCGACGGCAGGAAGCCGACCAGCGGCTCAACCTCGCGCTTGATCTGCGCCGCCAGCAGGGCCCGCGCCAGCATGCCCGGGATGACGACGCCCTTGAGGGCGATCGCGACGAGCGACAGGCCGACGGCGGCGGGTCCGGTGTGGCCCACCAGCAGCGGCATCACGCCGAGCAGGGCACCCTGCAGCGCGACAATGCGGATGATGGCCTGGATGCGGCTCGTACCGAGCGCGAACAGGTTGAGCACCAGGACCACGACCAGCAGGGCATTGAGGATGGAGTTCACAAGCTACCTCATCAGCAGCACGAAGCCAAAGCCGCAGCACAGTACCGCCGACACCAGCAGGTACGGCACGTGCGGCAGACGCAGTCGGGCCATGACCGACTCGACCACGCCGATCCCGACCGCCAGGCCGAGCATCTGCGCCACGAACAACAGCCAGTCCAGCGCGGGCACGCCGACCCGGAACGGCATGACGACGTGCAGGAAGACCGACCCCAGCACGAACAGCTTGAGGGCGGCGCCGTACAGGATCAGGCCCAGCAGCGGTCCGCCGTGGTCCAGCACCATGACCTCATGGATCATCGTCAGCTCCAGGTGCGTGTTCGGGTCGTCCACCGGGATGCGGCAGTTCTCGGCCAGCAGCACCACGAACAGCCCGATGGCCACCAGAACCAGTGGAGCTGCCACACCCGAAAGGGGTACCGTGAGCGGCCCGTGCAGCATGCCGGTCAGCGAGAGCGAGCCGGAGATGCGCGCCAGCACGAGCAGGGCGAAGAAGGTGGCCGGCTCGGAGAGGCAGGCGAAGGTCACCTCGCGGGCCGCCCCCATGCCCTCAAAGGCCGACCCGGTGTCCAGCGCCGCCGCCGTGGTCAGGAAACGGCCCAACCCCAGGAGATAGGCGAACAGGATCGCGTCGCCGACGAACGCGATGGGGGCACCGAACGGCCCCAGCGGTACCAGCAGGCCGGCCAGCACGACGGCCGCCAGGGTCATGACCGGCGCCGCCACGAAGATCCAGGTCGTGGTCGTGCTGAGCACGAACCCCTTGCGCAGCAGCTTGATGATGTCGTGGTAGGGCTGCAGCAGCGGTGGCCCGACGCGGCCGGCGACGAGCGCCTTGGTCTTGTTGATCACGCCCAGCAGCAGCGGCGGCAGGGTCAGGAACAGGACCACATGGATGAACGTGTCAATCATGACCGGCCCTCGAATCTCCCCAGAAACAGCAGGAACAGCGTGACGGCGACGAAGTAGAGCACGTAGACCTGGATGCGCCCCTGCTGCAGCAGGCGCACCCGCGGCAGCAGGCGTTCGGCCTGGCGGAAGAGCGGCAGCACCAGGCGGTCCAGGACGGTGTCCGGTACACGGCTCCGGCAGCGGCTGACGCGCGGGAAGATCCCGGCGAGCGCCGGCCGTTCGGTGCGGGGCCTTAGCGCCCAGGAGAAGAGTTCGACGAGCGTCAGGCCGAAGGACGACCCGGTATACTGCATGCGCGCCGTGGGCCGGGCGTAGCCGCAGTCCCAGGTGCCGGTGCGGCCCAGCGGACGGCGGCGCCAGACGCGGCGCAGCAGCAGCCCGGCCAGGCTGCCCGCGACGATCAGCGCCAGCGCCAGGCGGCTGATCCAGGCGACCGGGGCCAGCGTCGCCAGCGGCGCAGCCGGCACCGGCGCCAGGGCCGACCAGACGGCGATCGCGCGGTCCAGCAGCGGCAGGGCGAGGCCGGGCAGGATGCCCAGCGTCAGGCAGCCGAGACCCAGCGCCGCCATCGAAAGCGTCATGCCGGCCGGCGGGTCGTGGGCCTCGGAGGCCAGCGGACCGCGGGGTTCGCCGAGAAACACCGTGCCGAAGAGCTTGCAGAAGCAGGCCGCGGCCAGGGCGCCGATCAGGGCCAGCGCCGCGGCGCCGAGGGCGGCCGCGGGGCAGGCACTCCCCGTCGCCGCGTCCACCGTCCGGAAGAGCCCCAGGTAGAGCAGCCACTCGCCGGCGAACCCGTTCAGGGGCGGCAGCGCGCAGATCGCCGCGGCCCCGAGCAGGAAGAGCGCGGCCGTGCGGGGCATGCTCCGGCCCAGACCGCCCAGGCGGTCGATCTCGCGCGTGTGTGCGACATGCAGAATCGCCCCGGCGTTGAAGAAAAGCAGCGACTTGAAGAGGCTGTGGTTCCAGACATGCAGCAGGGCGCCGCCCAACCCCAGCGCGATCCAGTCGGGCCGGCCGTGCGCGTGGCCCAGGAGGCCCAGGCCCAGGCCCATGGCGATGATGCCGATGTTCTCGATGCTGCTGTAGGCCAGCAGCCGCTTCAGGTCCTGCTGGCCCACGGCAAAGGCGATGCCCAGCACGCCGGTCGTGGCGCCCAGCCCCAGCAGCAGCCCGCCCCACCAGGACGGCGGCATCGGCAGCAGGGTCAGCGTGCGTACGATTCCGTAGATCCCCATCTTGAGCATCACGCCGGACAAAATCGCCGAAACATGGCTGGGGGCGTTGGCATGCGCACCGGGCAGCCACACGTGCAGCGGCACCAGCCCGGCCTTGAACCCGAACCCGACCATTGCCAGGATGAAGATGGTGGACGCGGCCGCGGACGTGAGGAGACCGGCCGCGACGGGCTGCAGCGCCGTGGAACCGCTGACGTGCCGGAGCAGGGCGAAGAGGGCCATCAGGCAGAGCGTGCCCATGTGCGTGGCGACCAGGTAGATCCAGCCGGCGCGGCGCACCTCGGCGTCGTCGTCATCCGCCGTGGCGGCGAAGAAGGCGGCCAGCGCCATGACCTCCCAAGCCACCAGAAAGAGCACACTGTCGCGGGCCAACACCACCAGGACCATGGCTCCAGCCAGCAGGCCGCAGACCAGCCCGAGCTTGCGCCCGTTGGCGGGATGCTCCGTCTGCTTCCAGTAACTCAGCCCATACAGTGCGCCCAGCGCCGGCACTACGAATACCGGCAGCAGGAACACCGCCCCCAGGGCGTCAAATGCCACGGCGAATTGCCCGAGCGGAAGTCCCCAGGCGCGCGTCAGCGCGGGTGGCGGCGTAGCCAGCGCCCAGGCCACGCCGGCCAGTCCGGCCACGCTGCCGAGCACCATCAGGGCCACCGTCAGACGCTGCCCGGCGCGCGCGCGCCGCGAGCCGAAAAGGGCCGGCACGCCACTGAACCCGAGGGTGGCCGCCGCACCCAGAATGAGCCACAGGATGGTCATCGCGAAAAAAGCCTCGCAAGAAGTTCGCCGAGAGGCAACGTCCAGATCAACAGGAGCACCACGGCAATCAGAATGTAGAGCACGTAATTCTGGGTGAGCCCCTGTTGGAGCCCGCGGAAGCGGCTGAGTTCGCGCCGCGCTACGCGCGCGGCCGGCAACAACTCACGGTCCAACACCGGGTCATCCACGTGGCTCTCGAAGTGCGCCGCCACGGCAAATGGCGCACGCAGGACGGGACGGTGCTCGCGCGGGCGCAGCACCCAGCGGAACAGCCCGGTCAGGGTATCGGCAAAGGACGAAGCCGTGTACTGCATGCGCGCCGTGGGTCGGGCGTAGCCGCAGTCCCAGGTGACCGTGCGCGGAACCCGTGCCAGCGGGCGCAGCCAGACCAGCAGAGCCCAGCCGCCGCCGGCCGTGGCCAGCAGCAGGGCGCCCAGGATGCCGATCCACGCCAGAGGCGCCAACACCGCCAGCCCGCCCGTGAACGCGGGGGCCGTGGCCGGCAGCCAGGCCGCGACCGCGCGTTCCAGCAGCGGCGCCACCGCCCGCGGGACGAGCCCAATCAGCGCGCAGGCCCCCGCCAGGATCCCCATCGGCAGGAGCATCGCCGGCGGCGATTCGTGCGCACCCAGCGTGGCGCGGCTGCGCGACGCCCCCAGGAACACGGCTCCATAGGCCTTTACGAAACAGGCCAGTGCCAGGGCGCCGATCAGCGCCAGCACCGGCGCCGCGGCGGCGGCCCCCGCCCCTGCGGCCCCATGGCCGGTCGTCGCCCCGCGCAGGAATCCGACGTAGAGCAGCCACTCGCTGACAAATCCGTTGAGCGGCGGCAGACCGCAGATCGCCACCGCGCCCGTCAGGAAGAGCGCGGCGGTCCACGGCATCACCCGGGCGAGTCCGCCCAACCGGTCGATCTCGCGCGTATGGGTGGCATGCACCACCGAGCCGGCGCCGAGAAAGAGCAACGCCTTGAAGAGCCCGTGATTCCAGACGTGCAGCAGGCAGCCGGCCAGCCCGAGCAACACCCAGTCGGCGCGCCCCAGCGAGCGTCCGACCATAGCCAGGCCCAGGCCCATGACAATGATGCCGATGTTCTCAATGCTGTGGTAGGCCAGCAGGCGCTTCAGATCGTGCTGCCCGAGCGCCAGGACCACGCCCAGCACACCGCTGACGGCGCCGAGCAGCAGCAGCAGCGCACCCCAGGCCACCGGGGGATCGGGCAACAGCCCGGTGACCCGCACCAGGCCGTAGATCCCCGTCTTGATCAGCACCCCGGACATCAGGGCCGACACGTGCGAGGGGGCATTGGCATGCGACGAGGGCAACCAGAAGTGCAGCGGCATCAGACCGGCCTTGAGGCCAAACCCGGCCAGGGCCAGGAAGAAGATGGCGGTCAGCAGCCCCAGACCGGCCTGATCGGCCGCGATCGGCTGGAGGGCAAAGGATCCTCCGGCGCGCCGCAGCAGGGCGAACAGGGCGAACAGGCACAGGGTCCCGATGTGCGTGGAAACCAGGTAGAGCCATCCGGAGGCGCGCGCTTCGGCCTGATGGTCCTCGGTGCTGACAAGAAAGAAGCACGCCACCGCCATGGTCTCCCAGCCGAAAAGGAAGACGATGCCGTGGCGGGCAAGCATCAGGATCACGATCCCCGCCACCAGCAACCCCCAGAACAGGCGCAGCTTGCGTCCGTTGGCGACGTGCTCCGCCTGGCGCCAGTAGGCCTGGCCGTAGACGGAACCCAGCCCGCCAATCAGGAAGAGCGGCGCGAGAAAGAAGGCCCCCAGCGCGTCGAGGCCCAGGATGACGGTGGAAGCGGGCGCCGGAGACGGCGGCCAGAAAAGCACAACCGAGGACCCGGCGGACAGGCACATCGCAACGCCTGCCAGGCCGGCCAGAGCCGAGGCCCCCATCAGCGCGGTCGCGAGCCACTGCCCCCAGGAGGCGCGGCGGTCGGCCAGCAGCCCCGGCACCCCGCTGAGCGCCGCAAGGGCCGCCGCGATCAGGATCACCGCGAGGGCCATACACCCTTTCGCTCGTCGGGGTTATCCACCACGGGCGGCGATCCGCCGGCGTCGGGCAGCGCGGCCTCGGCCCGGCCCAGGGTTTCCATGAGTTCGTCGCGCGAGGCCTGCCGCTGGAGCGCCGCCCGGAAGTCCGGGGCCCGCAACACGAACCCCAGGCGCGAGAGCAGGTGCAAGTGCGCCTTGACCGTCGGGCTGATCACCGCAAAGAGCGTGCTCACCGGCACGCCGTCGAGTGCATCGAAGGGGATCGGATGGTCGAGGAAACAGAGCGTCATCAGCGGCTTGTTCACGTGCAGCACCACCGGGTTGCGCACGTGCGGAATGGCGATGCCGTCGCCAATGCCGGTCGAACCCAGCGCCTCCCGCGCCAACAGCACCTGGTAGAGGAACTCGCGGTCGACCTCCTCGGGCAGCTTCATCACGTCGACCACCACGCGCAGCACGGAAGGCTTGTCGTTCCCGCCGACCCGGTAGCAGACCCCGCCCGCCTTGAGCGCATCGGCTACGGTCGGCAGCGGGACGCTGGCCGATTCCGTCTCGGTGAAGATGGCCGGCGAGATCTGAATGCGCCGGGAGGTGGCCCACTCCAGCAGTTCGGCCCGGTTGAAGCGCAACTGCTCGTTGACCCGGTAGACCGGAATAACCGCCTGCTTGATCCAGCGGTAGATCGTCTTCTCAGACACCGCAAGCAGCCTAGCCGCATCCTTGACCGTCAGTTGCATCCGCGCCTCGCGTAAGCCACCCGTCCGCTTCCTGGGACAAACGTGGACATTTCGATGATGATAATCGGTGGCCCTGCAGCCGTCAATACTGTCGCCCGTAGTCCCGGAAGTGCGGGAGATGGCGGCGCACTCGCCGCATCACTGCGCACCCGACCGCCAGCGGTAAGGCGGCGCGCGAGGACACTCGCCCTCCCAGTTGGCCACTCGCGCTTGGTATTTCGGGCGGGAGGGCGAGCGACCTCGCGAGCCGTATCCGTGCCGCTTCCGTGCGTGGGACGACGCACACGCGTTCGCCACCATCTCCCGCAGAACGGGGATGAGTTCTCATTCTGGCGACCTCCAACCTTGATTTACCTTGATTTAGCTTGATTGCATGGTCATCAGGCGATTCCCCAGCGCAAGCGTTCGCGTTCGAGTTTTTCCGCGCCCGTCGTGGGCCGGAGGTCTTCTTCGATCGCTTCACGTGAGTGTCCATACACCCTCCTTCTACATAAGGACAAAAATCAACACTTGGCGGCCGGCGGGCGCGTCATTGGTGACTGGTCAGTGGGCATTAGTCTTTGGCCAGTGGGGATTGGTCAGGATTGGTGAGATCAGGAAAGATCGGAACAAAGGCCGGGGCAGCATGCGAGACGCACGTCGGGCCGACGTGCGCCACAGGCGGCCAGCTTGGGCGACGATGGCGGGTCTTTACCGATACGCACAAAATCAACATCTGGGCAGGATTCACAGGATTGCGGGCGCGTCATTGGCCATTGGTCATTGGCCGCGGAGCGGCGTCATTGGCGGGAAAGACAGCGCCGTAGAGTCATTGGGTTGAGGAGCACGTTGCCCGGCAGCAGCGGGTGAAGAGCGCGAGTACAGTCATGTAGAGTCCCACTGCGACGAGGCCGGGCCTCTCCACGACCGGACAACCCAACCACGTCGCACCCAGATAAGATGCGGCGAGAAGCGCGCGGGCGAGGCCGGAGAGAAGCCACGCCAATGGCCCCGCGAGGATGCCGCCGACGGCGGGCACCATGCCGCACGTCTTCCTGGCTCAACACCTCTCGCAGAAGGAAGAGCAAGGCGCCAAACGCCTGATTGAAGCGGAACCGCTACGCGGAGTGAGCTCCGACGCGAGCGGTTCCCACTGCTTGTGGCGGAGGCGTAGACTGATTCCTGTGGCTGCTGCACTGTGCGGCGGCCGTCCTCAAACAGGAGTCGGTCATGGGAGAGCTCGGAAGGAAGTTCCGCCAGCATATGCTGGTGTGCGGTTACACGGACTCGACGCGCGAGAGCTATGAGCGGGCCATGGTTGTGTTGGTGCGGGCCTATGGCGGCGCTTCGCCAGACCAGCTCAGTTGCGACCAGATTCAAGCGTTCCTCGCCAAGCTGATCGGTGAGAAGAAGCGCGCGTGGACCACCGTTAACGTGTATGTGAGCGCGTTCCGGTGCTTCTACCAGGACGTGCTCGGGCGCAAGCAGAATCAGTTCTCGCTGCCGCCGCGCGGTCGGGGGCGGATCCGGCCGCGCATGCTGGACCGCGAGAGCGTGCGTCGGATTCTGGAGGCGCACACGAACCTCAAGCACCGCGCGCTGCTGGAGATGACCTACGGGTCGGGGCTGCGGGTGAGCGAGGTCTGTAAGCTCAAGGCCTGCCATATTGAGAGCGCGCCGGACCGCATGATGGTGCGGGTGGACCAGGGCAAAGGCCACAAGGACCGCTACACTCTGCTGTCGCAACGCGCGCTGGATGTCCTGCGTGCGTACTGGCTGGAGAGCCGGCCGAAAGACTGGCTGTTTCCGGGTCTTTGGCGCCAGTCGCATATCTCGGTCGAAGGCGCGCAGCACGTCTACCTCGGGGCCTGCGAGAAGGTGGGCATCCCGCGCGATCGCGCCCACGGTATTCACATGCTTCGCCACAGCTTCGCCAGCCATCTCATGGAAGATGGCGTGGCCTTGCCCGTCATCCAGCGCCTGATGGGCCACAGTTCGCTGAGTACCACGTCGGTGTACTGCCACGTGTCCCGGGCGTTAATGGCCAACGTGCGCAGTCCGGGCGACACGCTCGTGCTAAACGGTCCGCGGAACCGGCCGGCGCTCGAGGCCTGAGTGGCACCGCCCCGCCATCGGGTGGCGGAGGTGTTCCGGTCGGGCTGGCAGAAGTACAGCGACACCCACCGCGTCGGCTATCTCGTGACCACGTTGTCACGTGGAACGGGACTCACGTGGCACCCACCGCGTGGCGATCTCCGACCACCGCATCCTCGATGTGGCCGATGGCTCTGTCACGTTCGCCTGGCGTGATCGCGCCGACGGTAACACCGAGAAGACCAAGACGATCCCTGTCGGCGACTTCATCGGCCGCTTCCTGCTGCACGTCCTGCCGCGTGGCTTCCAGAAGGTCCGCGCCTACCGTTGGCTGGCCCCACGCCGCAAGACCGCCGCGCTCGTCGCCATCCGCGCCTGCCTGGGTGCTCCAGAGTTGCCTGCCACGGCACCGACCGACGAGACCCCCGCCGCCCGCATCCTGCGCCTCACCGGAGTGGACGTAACCCGCTGCCCCGTCTGCGGTTGCGGGCACCTGACCTGCATAGCCGAACTGCCTGCCCTGCGTAGCCGTGGCGCAGCAGGGCTCCACGCACGGGACGGCCCGGCATAATGAGATCTCGCCTCCAACGCTGCGCCCGCTTCGCACGCGCCGCAACCGGCCGCGCGGGCGGAGCCATGTCGTTCCGGACAGAATCGGCTGCCTCGGCCTCTCAACCGCGTACTTCCGACACTACCGCGGACCGCCGCCGACGCTCGCCCTGCGTGCAGGTACGGGTCAACGAAGTCGCACGGCGGACCGGAATGCCCGTTCAAATCCCATAGCCGCTGCCCTCAGCCGACCGCGGCTCCGTTCAACGGCATTTTATCCCTTGTGCCGGTCTTAGCCGTGTGCCATCCTTACCACACCATGCGTAGCGTTGTGTCCTGGTCAACACAGGGATAAAACGCTATTCGTTAAAACGCTATTCGTTCGATCTAGGAGCGTATGAGAGAGAAGGTACAAGCAATCTTTCGCGAACTTGTCGGAGACAAGGCTGAGCGTCTTCGAGACGACAGGTATCTGGCGGATGTCAACTCGATCATCACGGCAGCACTCGCAGCCGAGAATCCGGAATGGTCAGGAGACGACATCGTGGAGAAGGATGCGATTGGCCAGAACTTGATCGACTGGCAGGCAGATGCAGCGTTCATTGTTGCGCTATCACTGTTTCCCGACAGGTTTACGAATGAAGAAATTCAAGAGGGTGTTCGGAGCCTACTGATTCATGTGCCAGCTCACGTTGTTGAGGCTGCACGACTTGCTGGATACCCAGTGACAAACTTGAGCAGGGATTGATCGAACAAGGCAATTCAGGTTATTGCCGCGGAGCGCGGCAAAACCTGATTGCAGACGTTCGCATGGAAGGATGATTGTGAAACAATGCCCTAAGATATGGTACCATTAGCATCATGAAACCAAGGGTATACATTGAAACAACAGTGGTCAGTTACCTGACCGGCAGACCCAGTCGGGACATGGTAGTTGCGGCGCACCAACAGGTCACGCAAGACTGGTGGGAGCGGCGCGCCGCTGCGTTCGACCTGTTTGTTTCCGAACTTGTACAGCAGGAAGCCTCAAGAGGCGATCCCGAGGCGGCGCGCAAGCGCGTGTCCCTGATCCAGGCCCTGCCTCTGCTCCAGACGACCGAGGAAGCCGTCCTGTTGGCCGAGCGTCTCGTCTCGGGTGGCGCCATCCCGAAAGAAGCCGGCGCGGACGCGCTTCATATTTCAATTGCCGCGATGAATGGCATGGACTTTCTGCTGACGTGGAACTGCACGCACATCGCGAATGCAGTTCGCCGCCACCAGGTCGAAGTCCTTGTTGCGGAAGCCGGCTTTGATTGCCCTGTGATCTGCACCCCCGAAGAACTGATGGAGGCCTAGCCATGCACAACGACCCCACTGTTGAGGATGTCCGGACGATTCGCCGGGAATACGCGAAACAGTTTGATTTCGATCTTCACGCTCTGGCCAGGGACCTGAGCATGCACGAGAAAGAACATCCCGAACGCCTGGTGAATCTACCTGCACGACCCGTGCGTCAACGAAAGACGGCATAGATGCGGCGAACTAAGCGCGGGAGGCGACGGAATACCGCGCCTCCGCGCTGACGTTCGGCAAAGGAGACGTTATGGAAATCAAACATGTTATGATCTTCGTGGATGACATGAAGAAGGCGAAGAAGTTCTACTCTGGTATTCTCGGAATCCCTGTGAAGCAGGATCTGTCCAAACCCATGGGGATGTTGATCATGGATGCAGGAAGTACGGTATTTACACTGCATGCCGGTTTCAAACCGAGCAAGGACAATCCGAAGCATGCACGCACGTGCGTCACGTTTTCAGTTACAGACATTGAGCACTTTCAGGATTGCTTGCGAAAACACAAGGTTCCAATGCTCGGAGGTATCCAGGAATCGCCGGTCCACAAGTATTTGATGCTGAAAGATCCGGCGGGAAACATCATTGAGATTGGACAGTACAAGTAGCAGGGGAAGCCGAACCATGCAAATGCTCGGTACGGCTTTGCCGCCCGAGATTTGCAGCGTAGGCAACAAGGAGAGAAACAGATGACGTCCGACAAACTGGCTGTGCTGATTGACGCTGACAATGCTCAAGCATCCATCATCCAGGAGTTGCTCTCGGAAGTGTCGCGCTACGGCACTGCAAGCGTAAAGCGTATCTACGGAGACTGGACCACAGACAGACTGAAGGCTTGGAAATCCGTGTTGAACAGAATGGCAATCCAACCCATTCAGCAGTTTGCCTACACTAACGGCAAGAACTCGACTGACTCAGCGCTAATCATTGATGCGATGGATCTGCTGCACGACGGCAATCTGAACGGCTTCTGCCTCGTTTCATCGGACAGCGACTTCACAAGGCTCGCGACGCGAATTCGCGAAGCCGGACTGGCGGTTTATGGGTTTGGCGAAAAGAAGACGCCCCAGCCATTTGTCGCCGCATGCGACAAGTTTGTGTTTACTGAGATATTGAGGAACCTGCAGGATACCATTACGGACATCACACCCACGGCCTCCAGTAGCATTCCCTCGGTAAGCCCAAAGAAGGGGCCGGCAGAAGACCATACGGCATCGGACGACCTGGAAAGGAAGCTGTCTGTTGCCGTTACTGCCTGTGCCCTTGACAATGGCTGGGCGACTCTTGCACAGGTGGGTTCGATGTTGCTGAAGAACGATTCATCTTTCGACCCTCGGAATTATGGCTTCCCAAAACTGGGAGAAATGGTGCGCAAACAACACTATCTGGAAGTCAAAGAAGTCCAGTCTACGAAAGGCTCGCCAATTGCCCATTTGCACGTGAGGCTGAAGTCATCTGTGACGGCTGACAGCAGAAATCCGACAACAACGCCAGCCTAACAAAGCGGTGGAGGCGACGGGATAGCGCCGGAATTGAAGATGAATATACGCAAAGCAATGCCCTCTGACGCGATCGGCATCCATGAGATGCACATGCGGTCTATTCGCGAGAATTGCGCTTCGCATTACTCGCAGCGGGAGATCACCGCCTGGGGTGGTCGCAAATACGATGAACCGCACAGGTTGGGCACCATTCAGAATGACCACGTACTTGTTCTGGTGGATGGTGGCACAATTCGCGGCTATTCGCATTTGTCATGCGATGGCGAATTGCGGGCACTCTACTTGGATTCGTCCGCAATTGGCCACGGATTCGGGAAACGACTGCTTGAGCAGGTCGAAGTCGAAGCCAGGAGGCAGAACCTTGCTCGAATCTTCCTCGACTCCACTCTCAACGCTGTCGGCTTCTATTCGCACCATGGATTTGTCGCCACGGGCGAAGAACACGCGGTCACGATCAATGGCGAACTGATCAGGTGCCTGCCAATGGAGACGAAACTGAAACGCTAGCCGATGCCCGCAGCCGACCGCGGCTCCGTTCAACGGCATTTTATCCCTTGTGCCGGGTTTAGCCGTGTGCCATCCTTACCACACCATGCGTAGCGTTGTGTTCTGGTCGGCACAGGGATATAACGCTATTCGTTAGCGATAAGGATGGAAAAGGCAGAACAGATACTTCCCGTGTGGAACGGGCCCGTCTTCCGGAAGCCCCGCCTGCCGCGGACACTTGCATGGGTCATCGGTGTTGAACGGCTGTCCGAGCGGTTCCAAGAAGTTCCACAGTTCCACAATTTGAAGGTCTGGTTCGATGCCCACCCAGTTGACGGCGAGTACAGAGTGACCGTGATGAGGGCGGCAGCCACCCAGAGTCCACAACAAGTTTTCGCAGTGTGGTACTCAAGTAGAGGACCCGACTGGTACTTCATGGTTTACCCTGTCGAAAGCGAAAGACGTGCGCACGTGAGGGAGCTCCTCGAAGAACACGCCTTTCCTGTAGTAGACAAGTGGATGAAATCGTTTCGATCGGAGGTGCGCCTTTACACCGACAAACACTTGCGCATCATTTGGGAAAGGACGACTGATCGAATGATTGTCAAAGAGGAAGACCGCTAACCACGGCCTGATCCGTCACGGGATACCGCGGCGGATAGGCCGGACGTTCGGCAGGAGGACAGATCGTTGGCCAAAACACTGAAAGTCGCATCGCTGCAGTTTGCTGGCAGCAAGGACATCGCAGCCAACCTTGGCGCCATTGAGCGTGGCATCATACAAGCATCGCGCGAAGGCGTAAGGCTAATCTTGACTCAAGAGTGTGGCCTCTGTGGCTAGCCCTAGCCAATGGGGACCCGTCGTTCCGGGGCAAATCCGACGTCTATAGGTCCCATCTTGTGAGTCGCGCGAGCGAGAACGCCATGTGGGTGCTCTCAGCGAACTCCGCAACGCGCACCCAACTCGCCCCCTCTTGTCTGATCGACCCTGATGGAAAGATTGTGGCGGAGTGCAGGTCTGATGAGGAAGACATGTGCATTGGGGTGGCAAGTGTTGGGGAGCCGGGCTTCAGTGCGAAGGGCCGAATTGCACTCTCCAAGGCGCTGACCGGAATGACTGATTGATGTGCCGATCGGGATAGGGACGCCCCTTGCGGGGCGCCCCTCCCACACCACCGTACGTACGGATCGCGTATACGGCGGTTCGGCTGCACTAGACAGGAATTATCCGAGGAGTGACAAGCCGAGAGTCTGCGTGAAGTAGCGTTGCGGCAGAGCTTGGTGCAGCGGACTTTGCGTGCTGATCCGCCACGCTCCCTTGCCGCGTGAGGCCACGTTGCCGCGGCCAACGCGGCTCACGTGGCGCGAGTTGCCCAGCGCCTTGGCCCAGTTGGGATGAACCCCTCGATCGAGCAGGTTGCGCACTTTCGTGCGCGGGCGGAGGAACCAAAAGTGGCGAAACATCCTCGGATCGAACTATCGGAAGCTGTCACGGTGGCGTTGGCGCCTCCTGAAGTCCGGGAATGGGGACCGTACCAGTTCCCGGGCCTCGCGCGCCTGCCCGACGGGCGCATTCAGGTGAGCTTCCACGTCGAGGCCGATTCGGCCACGGCTTACGGTCTGCCTCCGACCCGCGCCATCTCAACGGACGACGGACGGACGTGGACGTTGCTACCCCGCGCGGGACGCGGAAAGGATGCCGCCGTGTCGTGGCAGTCACCGCCGCTGCTCTTGGCCAACGGCGACCGGGTGTCGGCCCGACAACAGCGGTCTCGCCCCGTGTCGGAATTCGAACTGCCCCAGCGGCCGGTCGTCACGTTTCGCAGTTACGGCCAGGTGCACGACTATTACCGCGTCGAGGATTTGCCGGCGACGGCGCGCGTCGGGTGGATGCTGAATCGCCAGCGCCCCGGGCAGTCGGCACCCGAGCCGGAACAGGCGACGGTACGCTTGCCGGGGGAGTTGCGGTGCGCGACGGCGGGGGTCCTCACCTTCCCGTGGTTCCAGGAGATGTTTCTGGCGCCGGACGGCGCCGTCTGGGCGGTCAACTACGGCCATCGCATCGCCCGCGGCCAGGTTCAGGACAAGATCTGCGCGAAAATCCTGCGCTCGACCGACAACGGTCAGTCCTTTGACCTTTGGAGCGAGATTCCGTACCGCCCGGATTCGACCGCCGATCCCAAGGCCGCCGAGCGCGACGGGTTCACGGAGCCGACCGTTTGCTTCATGCCGGACGGTTCGGTTTTCTGCCTGCTGCGCACGACCGATGGCAACGGCGTAGGCCCACTGTACCGGGTGCGCTCGACCGACAATGGGCGCACCTGGAGCGATGCGGCGGTCTTCGACGACCTGGGCGTCTGGCCGCAGATGTTGACGCTCAGGAACGGCGTCACGTTGGCCGTCTACGGCCGGCCCGGCCTCTACATCCGTGCCACATCCGATCCGGCTGGCTTGCGCTGGGGCGAGCGCGTCGCGGTGGTCAAGCCGGGCAACTATCACGGCGACACCTGTTCCTATGCAGCACTCTTGCCACTGGATGACGACAGAATCCTGGTGGCATGCTCGAACTTCAACCTGCAGAACGCCGACGGCAAGGTCTGCAAAGGCATTCAGGTTCGAGAGGTAACGGTGCATCTCGCCGATCTCAAGAAATGAACAGCCCAACCGTCGTCGGCCTCGCTCAGTTGCCACGATCAACGCCCTTGACAGCAACCGGCAGAGGCCCAAAAATGTCCGCACATGCCATTTTGACACGGGCGCCGTGCGGTGCCCGACACATCCCCTTGGACACCTCCCCTTGGAGTTCGACATGCCTGAGGCCGCCGCCCCCCCTGCCCCGAGAAGCACCCGCGTAGTTGCCGTCGCCAATCAGAAGGGCGGGGTGGGCAAGACCACCACGGTCGTCAATCTGGCGGCGTGCCTGGCCGAACTGGGCCAAGCCGTGCTGGTGATCGACCTCGATCCGCAGGCCAATGCCACCAGCGGCCTGGGGCTGCGGCCGCGTCCCGGGGCCAGCCTCTACCCGGTGCTCACGGGTGGCGCCGACGTGGCGGACATCATCCAGGCGACGGCCTTTGAGAACATCAACATCATCCCGGCGGAGCTGGACCTGGCCGGCGCCGAGATCGAGATCGCGCGTCAGGATCATCACCTGCTGGCGGTCCGCCGCGCGCTCGGTCGCGTGCTGACGGCCGGCGTCTTCGACTTCGTGCTGATGGACTGCCCGCCCTCGCTGGGAATCCTGATGACCTCCTCGCTGGCGGCCGCCCACAGCGTGGTCGTGACGATGCAGTGCGAATACTACGCCATGGAGGGGCTCAGCGTGATCACCGACCTGATTCGGCGGTTGCGCGAGACAGGCGCCAACCCGGGACTGGAGTTGGAAGGCATCCTGATGACGCTCTATGATGGCCGCACCAAACTGGCGCAGGACGTGGTGGCTGAAGTGCGGCAGCATTTCGGACCCAGCGTCTACGAAGCCATGATCCCGCGCAGCGTCCGGCTGAGCGAGGCGCCCAGCTTCGGCAAGCCGATCACGGCCTACGACTCGACCTCGCGCGGCGCCGAGGCCTACCGCGCCTTTGCCCGTGAGTTTCTGGCGCGCGCCCAGTCACGTCCGCCCCACCCCATCGCCGCCACGTGAGCCATGTCGAAGTCGCCTTCCGCAGTTGCCGTCTCCTGCGCGCCTCCGACGCGGGTGCTGGTCGTGGCCGAAACGGCGGACCGTTCCGAACGGGCTCTGTATGCCGGCCTTCGGCAGGCGGGATTGCAGCTCGATCTGCTCGTGGATCCCGCGACCCCGAACCTGCCGGCCATCCGCGCGGCGATCCCGGACGTCGGGACCCTGCGGGTGCGCTGCCGTTTTGACCCGCAAGCCGCCTGGGCGTTGCGCCGGCGCCTCCGGACGGCGCCGCCCGACGTGGTGTATGCACCGATCAACGGCGCGCTTTCGGTGGCGCTGCTGGCAACCTGCGGCAGCCGTATTCCCGTGGTCAGCTACCGGGGCACGCTGGGACGCTTGCGCCGGGCCGACCCCGCCGGCCGCGCCACCGGCCTGCACCCGCGCCTGCGCCACATCGTCTGCGCCTCGGATGCGGTGTACCGTCACCTGCGCGAGGATGTGGGGGTGCCGGCGTCCAGGCTCACCCGCATCTACCAGGGCCATGATCCGGCGTGGTATGCATATGTGCCGGTCAGCCCGCTGGACCTGGGGGAGTTCGGCGTCCCTTACGGCGCCACGCTGGTGGGGTTTGCGGGCACGGCCCGGCCCGCGCAGGGCACCGACGTGCTGGCGCAGGCGCTGGCTCATCTGCCGCCGCAGGTCCACCTCTTGCTGATCGGCGACCTCCGCGGCCGACGGATGCGGCGCGCGCTGCGTTGCGCGCCGCGGCCCTGGCACGTGCATGTGACCGGGTTCCGCACCGACGTGCTGGAGTTGATGCAGCGCTGCGACGTCATGGTCATGCCCTCCGTGGCCAGCGAAAGGCTGCCGCGCGCGGCGATCGAGGCCATGGCCCTGGGGCGCCCCGTGGTGGTGACCCGCGTCGGGGAGTTGCCCGAGCTGGTGCAGGACGGGATCAACGGGCTGATTGCTGAACCGGGCGACGCCGTCGGCCTGGCAGCCGCCCTGGGCTGCCTGCTGGATGACCCCGCCCGGGCCGGTCGGCTGGGCGCCGCGGCCCGCGCGTCGGTCGCCGAGCGTTTCCACATCCGCGCCGCCATCGAGGCCTACGCAGCGCTGTTCCGGGAACTTCAGGCCCAGACCGCGGGCAGCGACAGGCGCTGAAGCTTGGCGTCCAGTTCGACGCTCTCGCGGCCGCGCCGCAGGCCGCCATCGGCCGGCCGGCTCACCCAGCCCAACTCGGTCTGCAACCGCTGCACGGCCGCCGCGTCGCCGCGCGCCATCCGGCCGATCATCTCAACCTCGTGGCGCGAGAGCTCCAGGGCCGCCTGTCGGTAGTCCTCGAAAGCTTCCCATACCAGTGGTACCCAGCGACGGACCACCTCGCGGCCGATGGTCGCGGCGTACAGGCGAATCTCCTCCTGCGCGTGCGGGTGCATGCGCAGTTCCAGGAAGTGCAGCAGGTTGTGCAGGTCGATCTTCCAGTAGGCCTCGGTGTAGGTCGAGAGCGGCAGATCCTTGCGGGCCTGTTCGCGCGCCACGCCGCGCGCCAGCCGCTCCTGGTAGACGGTGCGGGCGAACGCCTGCAGCTCCTGCTCGCGTTGCGTCAGCCAAGTGCCGGTCGGCAGGTCCAGCGCGTCGCCACTGCCCTGGCGGTTGGCTTCAGCCTGCCGTCGCCAGTCCCCGGGCGCCGTCTGCTGCGAGGCGTCGATGGCCACCGAGTAGCGGGTCGAGTACTCGTTGACGTTGGCCGTGCGGTGCCGCACCCACTGGCGCCAGCAATCCATGGGCACGCGCACATGCAGCTTGAGCTCGCACATCTCGAACGGCGTGGTGTGCCGGTGGCGCAGCAGGTACCGGATCAGCCCGCGGTCCTGCGAGACTTGCTTCGTGCCGGCGCCGTAGGAGACGCGGGCGGACTGCACGATCGCCGCATCGTTGCCCATGTAGTCGACCACCCGGATGAACCCGTCGTCCAGCACCGGAATGGTCTGCCCCAGGATCGCCTCCAGTTCCGGCACGCTCACGCGCCCGGTCGAGGCCGTTTGGACGGCTGCAGTCGTCATGCGAGCTCCTTCGGTCGGTCCCATGGGCGCACCATACGCCGAACGACGGGACGGACGCAAGCTGTCTCGACCACCCCAAAAACTGCGGGAGTTGGAATGCTGGAACAGTGGAAGATTGGAAAGACTGGAAGACTGCGCACTATGCACCGCTTTCCACGCGGAGATCGACACGGCGGAGCTTGCCGCAGGAAGAAAGCAAACGGATTGCGTTACATCCATGCCATGGTGATGTCAACCAAGCAGCGGACAATGGGCAAAAGGGCTGTCTATTGGGCCGATTCCCAACATTCCAGCATTCCAATGCTCCATCTCCCACAATCCAGTGTTCCGCCTTCGGTATTGACGCCCCCCGCGGGTCGCCCTGCATAATGGCGGCATGCGTGCCCCCCCCAACATCGTGCTGATCCACGCCGACCAGCACCGTTTCGACTGCCTCGGGACCAACGGCCATCCCCTGCTGGCCACGCCCCATCTCGACCGGTTGGCGTCCGAGGGGCTGAACTGCACCCACGCCTTCACCCCGGCACCGATCTGCGTGCCGGAGCGCAACAGCCTGCTGCACGGCTGCTGGCCCACGCGCCACCTGTGCCTGGCCAACGAAGGCACCGAAGCCCCGCGTCCGCCGCCGCCGAATCTGCCGACGTGGTCGCGCCTGCTGCACGACGCCGGCTATGCGCTCGACTATGTCGGTCAGTGGCACGACCGCAAGGACCGCACGCCGCTTGATCCACTCTATGGCTTCGACAGCTTCGTGCCGGACACGCACTACGACGCCTGGCGGTGCGATCAGGGCCTGCCGCCGCGGCCGCATGCCAACGGCTGGTTCGGCGAAGCCGATCCGCACGTCACACCGGCGCAATCGCGTTTGGCGTGGTGCGCGGATCACGCGATCCGCTGCCTGGAGCAACGGGCCGGCCGGGACCAGCCCTTCCTGCTGCGCTGGGATCCGCGCGAGCCGCACCTGCCGAATGTCGTGCCCGAGCCCTATGCGTCACGGTACGCGCCGGAACAGATCCTGCCCTGGGGCAGTTTCGGCGACCCCCTGATTGGCAAGCCGGTCATCCAGCGCCAGCAACTGCTGTCGTGGCAGCTTGACGGTCGCCCCTGGAGCGCCTGGGCGCCGACCGTGGCGCGCTATCTGGGCGAGATCGCCCTGCTGGATGCCCAGGTCGGGCGCCTGCTGGCGACACTCGACCGCCTGGGCCTGGCGCGCGACACACTGGTCATCTACACGGCCGACCACGGCGACCTGTGCGGCAGCCATGGCATGATCGACAAGCACTACGTGATGTACGACGACGTCACCCGCGTGCCGCTGCTCCTGCGCTGGCCGGCCCGGATCGCGCCGGCGCGCCGCTGCGATGCCTTCATCACGCACGCCCTGGACCTGGCCGCCACGCTGGTCGACGTGGCCGGCGTCCCCCGTCCGTCCACGTTCCAGGGCCAGAGCCTGGTACCGCTGATCGACGGCGCGGCCGGCAACGGCCGCGCCGACATCCTCGCCATGTACTTTGGCAACCAGTTCGGACTCTACAGCCAGCGCATGGTCCGCGACCGCCGCTGGAAATACGTCTGGAACCCAACCGCGGAGGACGAGTTATACGACCTGGCGGCCGATCCGTGGGAGATCCACAACCGGGCTGCCGATCCGGCCGCGGCCGCCGAGTTGGCCCGTCTGCGCCGCCGCCTGGTAATCTGGCTGGAATCGGTCGGCGACCCGCTGCTCAACGGCTGGACACGCGTCCAGCTCGAGCAGGGGCGCAAGCTCTGAGATGCCGGCACGGGTTCCTGCCTGCTGCAGGCAACTTCTTGGACAGGATTAACAGGCTTGAGCGGATTGTGGCGGTGCGTCCGCCGCCTGCGGCACCGAACGTGGATTTGAGTCTCCCCTCTAGGATTGACCCGGCGGGCTCAACACCGGTACAGTAGGCGCCATGAATGATGCGGTGAATCAGGGGCCTAGCGAGGGGGAGCCGAGTGCGCCACTGTTGGACTTGAACTTTGCTCCGGCCTGGGCGCGCAAGCCTCCGTCGGCCGGGCGCCAAGGCGGCCAGGGTGAGTCCTCGGACCATGGGGAGGAGTCGCGACGCGCGGGTTTTGGGCGCGAGCGAAGGGATTTCCGGCGCGAAGGCGGGGGTCGCCCCCCGGCCGCGCGCGCGGCTCCCGCGGCGCATCCCCTGGCCGGTCGTGCCATGCCGCGGCCGGTGCGCAGCGCGCACGACGCCCCGGATCCACGCGCCGCGCGGGACTTGCGCGGCCCGCGCGATCCGCGCGACGACCGCCGTAACGTCCGCCCGCCGCGCGAAGAACTGCCGCAGCTGCCCATCGAAATCCGGGTGATGCCGGAACCCAAGGCCCTCAGTTCGATCGTGCGGCGCGTGCTCACCACCCACCGGGCCTACCCTTTGCGCGACATCGCGCGCCTGTTCCTCGACAACCCGGCCGCCTGCCTGGTGCGCATCGAACGCACCAAGGACGCCACCATCGACCTCTTCCAGTGCGCCCGTTGCGGCATGCCTGGCCTGACGGCCGATGAGATTCGGGCCCATGCCGCAGGCGTGCACTTCGCCGAAACCTTCACCGTCGAGGAGGTGGAGGGCGAACCGCCGTCCGGCAGCTTCCCGTGCGTGGCCCGCTGCGGCCTGAGCGGCGAGTTGCTGGGGCCGCCCAACCACCACAGCTACAATGCGCGCGTACTGGAGATGCTGCGCACCCGTTACGCCAACATGACAGAGGAGGCCTATCGCAGCCGGATCGAGACCGTGCGCGACCCGGCCGTGATCGAGCAGTGGCGCGAGCAGAGCCGGCACCGCAAGGTCTACCGTCTCAAGTCCGCGGCAACCGAGCCGGCCGCAGCGGCCGATGAGGCGGCGCCGGCTCCGGAGACGCCCGCCGACCCGCCCGCCGGCACCGCACCCGCGACGGCCGAACCCGCCTTGGCGCGCCCGCTCGACCGGCAGGGCGCCGACGCCCTCTTCACCCGGGACATCCTGCCCGGGCTGGTGCTGTCGGTGCGCCAGCTGACCTGCCCGCTGGCGATCGCGATCGAAGCGCCCGACCGCAACCTGTCCGGCACGATTCGCGACGCGCTCAACCGCGAGGACCGCTTCCCGGCCTCGCTGTTCTTCGCCCTGCGCGGCGCCTTCCGCCACCGCGGCTTGCACCTGTTCAGGGTCCACGATGCACGCGGCCCGGACTTTGTCATGGCCCGGCCGCCGGTTCTGCTGGATGCCTCGCATGCCGTCGACGAGGTGCGGCTGGCGCTCGAGTACGTGATGGCCAACCCGGGCTGCACGCGGACCGAGTTGCTGAGTTCGACGGCGCCCGAATCGGGCGACCCCGCGGCGCGGCAGCGACTCGCCACCCAGCTGAACTGGCTGGTCGAGAAGGGCCACCTGATCGAGTACTTCAACGGCGTCCTGGCCCCGCCGGCGGAGTTCCCGGTCTTCCGCGTGGTGGAGGCGCCGCCGCCTTCGGCAGCCGCTCCCGCCGCTCCGGCGCCCGCCGCCGTGCCGGCCACATCGACGCCGGTTGCGGCGCAACCCACCGAAGATCCGGCCGCGGGTGCGCCCTCGCAGCCCCCCGCCGCCGATCTGGACGCGCTCGCCTAGCAGCGTGTCGGACTTAGGCGCATGATGCCGACAAGTCTCTGTCACGACACGCTCGGAAGTCGAACCCAGGAAGTTCGCGGACGGCGACGAGGACGAGTAAAGCTACATCACACGACTGAGGCGGCAGGAGACTGGGAACATGACCATAGCTATCGGCGCCGACCACGGCGGGTTCGCGATCAAGGATGCCGTACGTCAAGCGCTGGCCGCGCGCGGCCTTGCGGTGGAGGACCTGGGCGTCCACTCGTCCGCTTCCAGCGACTACCCTGACATGGCCTCTCCGGTCTGTGCGCGCATTGTCGACGGGCGCTCGGAACGCGGTGTGCTGGTCTGCACGACCGGCATCGGCATGTCGATCGCGGCCAACCGCTTTGCCGGTGTGCGGGCGGCACTCTGTACCACGCCGGCCACGGCCCGCCTGGCCCGGAGTCACAACAACGCCAACGTGCTGGTGCTCCCCGGCAGCACGCTGACGCCCGCGGCGGCCTGTGAGATCGTCACCGCCTGGCTGGAAACGCCCTTCTCCGGTGAGGCCCGTCACACCCGCCGCCTGACCAAGCTCGAGATGGGCGGCCGATTGAACGAGATTGCCACGCTCGCCCGCGTCGATCCCGAGATCCATGCCGCAATCGCCGGCCACCTCGCGCAGGAGGACAGCACGATCAACCTGATCGCCTCGGAGAACACCGTCACGCGCGCCGTGCGCGA
>CAZZCT010000011.1:42368-48986 GCA_964652365.1 uncultured Lentisphaerales bacterium | reverse complement strand
CGCCCTTGGAGGGGCGACCCTGTGTCGCCCGCGGCGGGGTGAAGTTACGGACGAGTACGACCTTTCCATGAAGAGGATGCCTATTGTCAACACCTGTCATTCCGTCGCGCCCCTTGATCACCCGGAATACCTGCGCGATGAGTCGCGCCGTTCCGGGCACGCTCAGAGGCTGATCTTTCCGGCCAACGCCGATGAACTGGCCGCTGCCTTGGCCGCGGCCGCCGAGGCTGGGCAGTCCGTCACGCTTCAGGGCGCCCGCACCGGCATTGTCGCCGGGGCCGTGCCGGACGGCGGCTGGGTTGTCAGCCTGATCCGCATGGACCGCATTCTGGGGGTGAGCCGGAATGCGGCCGGGGAGCCGTGTGTGCGCCTGCAGCCGGGCGTTCCGCTGCGCGCCTTACGAGCCTTTCTCGACGGCGCGCCGGTCGACCAGACCGGCTGGACAGATGCCAGCCGTGCGGCCCGGCGCGACCTGCTCAAGTCCGGGCGGTGGCTCTTTCCACCGGATCCGACTGAGCAGTCCGCCTCGCTTGGTGGCATGGTGTCCTGCAATGCCTCCGGCGCCTGCTCGTTTGCCTATGGCCCCACCCGCGGGTATGTCGAGGCCGTCACGCTGGTGTTGGCGGATGGCGATCGGCTGGAATTGCGGCGCGGCCGTGAGCGTGCCGCCGGCCGGCACTTCGAACTCACCACGGTGGGTGGACGCCGACTGGCCGGTCGCCTGCCGGACTACCGCGTGCCGGCCGTGAAGAGTGCGGCCGGCTACTGGGTGTGCGATGACATGGACCTGCTCGACCTGGTCATTGGCAGCGAAGGCACGCTGGGCGCGCTGGCCGAAATCGATGTGCGGCTGATCCCGCGTCCGGCGGTCACCTGGGGGGTGGTGGCCTTCATGCCTTCAGAATCCGCCGCGCTCGATCTGGTCGAAGCCGCGCGAGCCGCGGCCGGCGCCGACCGCCAGGGACTGGGCGCCACGCTCGCAGCGATCGAGTACTTCGATGCCGATGTCCTGCATCTGCTGCGCGCGGACCAGGCGGTTCTGACGCATCTGCCGCCACTCCGGCACACCTGGCACAGCGCCGTCTACCTCGAACTGGCTGGTCCCTCCGTGGCCGGCCTGGTGTCGGCGGCCGAGGTGGTGGACGGTCTGGTGCGGCGGACGCGCGGGCATCCCGGGAATACGTGGGTCGCCTGGTCCGATCCCGAACTGGCGCGGCTGAAGGCCTTTCGACACGCCGCGCCCGAACGCGTCAATCTGCGGATCGCTGAGCGCCAGCGGACCCATCCGCAGATCGCCAAGCTGGGGACCGACCTGGCTGTGCCGGACGCCCGTCTGCGTGACGTGATGGGGTTGTACCGTGAGGGGCTGGCCCGGGCCGGCCTGACAAGCGTGATCTTCGGCCACATTGGCGACAACCACCTGCATGTCAACATCCTGCCACGCGATATGGACGACTACGCGGCTGGTCGGCGGCTCTATGGGGAGTTGGCGCGTCAAGTCGTGGCGTGGGGCGGCAGCGTCGCCGCCGAGCACGGCATCGGCCGGCTCAAGACTGGGCTGCTCGAACAGCTCTACGGCGCGGCCGGCGTGGCCGAGATGCGCCGGCTCAAACGCATCTTCGATCCGCAGGGCCGGCTGAATGCCGGCGTGCTGTTTGCGCCTTAGGCGTATGCGTCCATCGGGGACAGGCCGGGCTGCTTGTGTCGCAAAGTAGGGGCGCCCCTGCCCGACGGGCCGCACGTCGGGCCGACGTGCGCCACAGGGCGAGCGTGGCACGGGCTGTCAGCCCGTGCCACGATTGGAGCCGACCGGGCAGATGCGGGCATATCGCGACTCGCAGATTCACTGTCCCCTCGGGCTCCGGTGGCTCGCGGGGACGCTCGCCCTCCATGTGGCGGGTTCGTACGGTTTTGCGGGCGAGCGTCGCGGCGAGACGCGGCGGACGGCGTCCTAACTCGGCCTAAGTAAGCGCCATTCCGCCTAGAACGCGTACCGCACGCCCAGGCTGGTGGCCGTGTAGCTGAGCGGGATCGTGGTGACGCCGCGGTCATCGATCACGTTGTCGTCCACAGAGATGGTGTAGTGCACATCGGCGTCCAGGTCGACCTGGCGGACCTGGAAGTCGAGCCACCAGGCATGGTACAGGCGCACCATCGCACCGAATGCCAGCAGGGTGCCCTTCTCGTTCTCCACCACGAAGTCGCGCGTCTTGCCGTTGGGCGATTCGCTGGGGGACCCGTCCTGGACGTAGTCGTCCGGGCTCGCATAGCCCAGGGCCCACCAGGCTTCCTCGTCGAAATCGGCCTTCAGAAAGGCCCACCCGCCCTCAACGTAGGGCGTCAGGTAACGGGTCGCTGGCCAGCGCAGACAGAACGCCAGGCAGGGCCCGTCGGCGATGAAACTGCCGTCGCTGTGGTTGTCCTCGGTGTCCGTGAAGGTCTTAGCCTCGACCTGATCCCACTGGCCTTCCATACCGAACCAGCGGTTGAGGTTCACCGCCACCACCACGTTATAAGGGGTGAGGTCGTCTTCGACCTTGAGTTCGTCGATCGTGCCGATGAAGGACCCGTCTGTGTCCGTGGTAGTATCCAGCTTGTTCTGGCTCACGCGCAGCCCGAGTTCCAGATGGCCGGTCAGCCAGCTCTCTTGCTCCTCGGCGAACCACGTCTTCGCCTCACCGGATGGCTGCCGCTCGACGTCCGGTCGGGGGGCCAGAACGGGCTTAGGCGTCACGACGGCATTGGTTACGGCCGGCGCCACGGCGCCTGGCGCTTCGACCGACACGCGAACGGGGGGTGTCTGCGCATGGGCCAGCGTGAGGCCGAGTGCCAGCGCACCGGTGACAGATCCTGCGAATCCATGGCGTAGCATGACTGCTCCTCGGCTAATCGGTGGGGCGGAATCCGCCGCGAGCCGATTGCATTAATCAGCAGACGATGCATCCGCGGCACGGCTGCTGTCAACGCCGATGAGAACCCAGTCGGGGGTAACATGCCGGCGCACCCGGCCTGTTTGGCCCGATTTCGAGTTTCGACAGGCACGGTCCGGTTCTGCTATGAATGGGCCTGTCATGGTGCATGGAAAGGCGATCGCAATGTCTGAGCAGCGTCTGTTCGCAGTTGATCTGGGGGCCTCTGGCGGCAAGTGTTTCGCGGGCCATTTCGGTCCCGACGGGTTCCGCATGGAGGAGATCCATCGCTTTGCGCACGAGGGCGTCTCGTTCCATCTGCCGGATCGCGCCGGCGCCGTCACCGAGCGGACCTACTGGGACGACACGTTCATCTACCAGCAGATCGTCAAGGGCCTGCAGGCCTATCGCCGCAACATCGGTCCGCACCTGGATGCCATTGGCATCGACACCTGGGGGGCTGACGGCATGATCGTCAGCGCGGACGGCGAACAGCTCGGCAAGGTGCACTGCTACCGCGACCACCGGCTCGACGACATGATTGCCGAGGTCCGGTCGCACATTGACCCCGCCAGGCTCTACGCCATCACCGGCATCCACTTCCAGCCCTTCAACCTCAGCAACCAACTGCTCTGGTTCATCACGCGCCGCCGCGAACTATTGCGGGCGAGCTTCCGATTCCTGCCCATTCCGACCCTGTTTTACTACTATCTGGGCGGGGGCATGCAGGTGGACTCCTCCTGGGCCAGCATCACGCAGCTCATGGATGCGCGCCGCCACCGCTGGTCGCGTCCGGTGCTGCGTGCGCTGGGCATTCCGCTGCGGTTGCTGCCTGAGATCGTTGAACCCGGCGCGCGCATCGGCACGCTGCAACCGGGGCTGGCCGCCACGGTGGGGCTCAACCCGGCCGCGCTGATCGCGGTGGGCTCGCACGACACGGCCAGCGCGTTTGCCGCCGCCCCGGTGCGCGATCCCCGGCGCGCGCTGATCATCAGCTCCGGCACCTGGTCGCTGGTCGGCCGGCTGGTGCCGCGGCCGATCACGACTCCGGCCGCCATGGCGGTCAACGCCAGCAACGAGGGCGGCATCGGCAACACGCGCTTTCTCAAGAATTGCATGGGCACCTGGATCGTGCAGGAGTTGCTGCGCGGTTGGGAGATCGCCGACGGCCGGCGCATGGAGTGGGCCGAGGTCGACCGCCTGGCGCCGGCCGCGCCGGCCTTCAGCGCCTGCATTGACCCGGACGACCGCTGTTTCTACAACCCGGCCAACATGGAGCAGGCCATCCGCGACTACCTGGCCCGCACCGGCCAGCCGGCGCCGGCCGATCGCGGTACGATTTTGCGCCTGGTCTACGAGAGCCTGGCCCTGACGTACCGTCGCGTCGACGCCGAACTGACGTCGGTCTGCGGCCGGCCCACCGAGGTGGTGCACATCGTCGGCGGCGGCAGCAACAACGCCCTGTTGAACCAGTTCACCGCCAATGCCCTGAACCGGCCCGTGCTGGCCGGCCCCAAGGAGGCCACGGCGGTCGGCAATCTGATGGTGCAGGCGGTCGGCGCCGGGATTCTGCCTGATATCGCCGCGGCCCAGCCGCTGATTCGGGCGGCCTTCCCGATCCGCGAGTTTCATCCGGCCGAGACAGCGGCCTGGGAGGCGGCCTATGGGCGCTTCCTGGCGGTGACGGCTCGGAAGGGAACGGCGTGACGCAGACGATCGAAGGATCCCTGCGCCACCTGCCGCACCTGGGACCGCGGCGGGTCGAGCGCTTGCGCGAACTGGGCTGCGTCACCTGGACCGACCTGCTGGCGGCCGACGATCCCCTGCATCTCGGTGCGCGGTGGCAGGCCGTGCAGGCCGCCGTGTGTGCCAGCCACGCCGCCGTGGCCGGCGACGAACCCAAGGCGCTTACGCGCGTGCTGCATGCCAGCGACCACTGGCGCGTGCTGGCCCACTGGTTCGATCACGCTTCATTCTTCGATATCGAGACCAGCGGACTGGATGTGCGCAGCGTGGTGACGCTGGTCTGCTGCCTGCACCGCGGCCGGCTGTACCGGTTTGTGCGCGGCGAGAATCTCGACGAGTTCCTCGACCTGCTGCAGGAGGTCAAGCTGATGGTCTCGTTCAATGGCGCAAGCTTTGATGTGCCGCGGATCGAGGACCTGTTCCACGTGCCGGAAATCCCCTGTGCCCACATTGATCTGCGCTGGATGTGCTACCACCGCGGCTGGCGTGGCGGACTCAAGGCCCTCGAACGGCAGCTGGGGCTGCAGCGGCCGGCCGACCTCGAAGGCGTGGACGGCTTCCAGGCGGTCCAGCTCTGGGAACAGTGGGAGCGCTGCGGCGACCGCGCGGCCCGCCACCGTCTTGAGCGTTACTGCGCGGCCGACACCGTGACGTTGCAGCGCCTGGCCGCCGAGTTGCTGGCCGCGCATGGCTGTCAGGTCACGATTCCAGCCCTGGAATCGCTCTGGGAGGTGGTGGCCGCCGCCTGTCCGACGCCGCCCGGCGTAATGGGCAACGCGCCGGTGGCGCTGCCCGCCGCTCCCGCCCCGGCGGCCGCAGCGGTCTGTGCGGCGGTGCGCGCGGCTTGCGAGGGGGCCCAGACGCGCGCCGAACGCCAGCAGCGGCTGCGCGCCCGCTGGCGCCTGCTGCAGAACCAACCATGAATAATCCGCTCTTCCGCCCGCCGGCCGAGGCCGACAGCCTGATCCTGCAGGTTGACCAGGGCTGTCCCCACAACCGCTGCACCTTCTGCGGCATGTACCGCACCGTGCGCTACCGACGGCTCAGCCTGGATGAGGTCCGCGAGTTGGTGGCGGTCCAGGCCCGCCGCAACCCTGCGGCCCAGCGGATCTTTCTGGCCGATGGCGACGTGATGAGCCGGCCGTTCGAGGAATTGCAGGCCATTCTGGCCCTGCTGCTGGCTAGTTTCCCGCGCGTAACCCGCATCAGTCTGTATGCCAACGGCAGTTCCATCGCCGCCAAGACCGCTGAGCAGCTGCAGGCCCTGCGCGCGCTCCGGCTGCACACGCTCTACCTGGGCATGGAGAGCGGCGACGACGAGACGCTGAGGCGCTGCTGCAAGGGCGAGCTGGCCGACCGCATGGTTGCAGCCGGCTTGGCAGCCCAGGCCGCCGGCTTGCGGTTGTCCGTCATGGTGCTGCTCGGGCTGGGCGGTGCCGAGCGCAGTCAGCAACATGCCACGGCGACCGCGGCGGCTCTGAACCGCATGCAGCCGCGGCTGCTCTCGGCTCTGCGCGTGATCCCCGTGCGCGGCACCGAACTCCACGCCCAGGTGCGTCGGGGTGAGTTCCTGCCAGTGACCGAGCGGGCGGCCGTGGAGGAGTTGCGTGAGCTGATCGCCGGGCTGGAGCTGACGAGCACGGTCTTTCGCGCCAACCACAGCTCGAACGTCGTGCCGCTGGAAGGCCGGTTGCCGCACGACAAGTCCCGGCTGCTGGCTGAGCTGGACCACCTGTTGGCCTCGGGTGTGCTGGACGCCCGCACGCCCGGACCGCAGCCTTTGTGGCTGTAGAGGAGTGGCGCACGTCGGCCCGACGTGCGTGTTCGGGCGGGGTGCGCGCGTGCCGGGGCGTGGCGCGGCCGCCGGCGGGCCGCCGGCGGCTACAGAGCCGACCGTGTCGGTGCGGCGTGTGGCGCACGTCGGCCCGACGTGCGTGTTCGGGCGGGGTGCGCGAGTGCCGGG
>CAZZCT010000011.1:9811-42268 GCA_964652365.1 uncultured Lentisphaerales bacterium | reverse complement strand
GCCGGGGCGTGGCGCGACCGCCGGCGGGCCGCCGGCGGCTACAGAGCCGACCGTGACGGTGCGGCGTGTGGCGCACGTCGGCCCGACGTGCGTGTTCGGGCGCGACCGCCGTCGGGCCGCCGGCGGCTACAGAGCCGACCGTGTCGGTGCGGCGTGTGGCGCACGTCGGCCCGACGTGCGTCCCCGGGCGGGGTGGGCGGTGCCGGGGCGTGTCGCGACCGCCGGCGGGCCGCCGGCGGCTACAGAGCCGACTGTGTCGGTGCGGAGTGTGGCGCACGTCGGCCCGACGTGCGTCCTGGGGCGGGGGGATGCTCAAGGGATTCGATAATCATGACAACGCCTTCGAATCGGCTTCCAGTCGTCACCCGTCCCATCACGCCGTTGATCTCCTACGACGGACTGCCTGCGACTCGCGCGTTCTGGGGCGCCAGTCTGCCGCACTGGGATGTGCTCGGGCGGCCCATCTTCCTGACCATCCACATCCACGGTGCCATCCCGCGCGCGGCGACAGAGGGCATTCGCCGGCAGACCGCCGAACTAGCCCAACGGCACGACACGGCCTTTGTGCGGCGTCTGAAGCTTGTCTTTCGCAACATGGAGGCCTGGCTCGACAGGCCGGAGCACCCCCCGGTGCTTACACGTCCGGAGATCTGCGCCATGTTGCGCGAAGCCATCGCAACGCGCGAGGCGCGGGGTTGGTGGCGCGTGTTGCACTGGGTGGTCATGCCGAGTCACCTCCACATCCTGTATGTGGGGGGCACGGTGGGGATGAAGACGGTCGTGTCGGACTTCAAACGCTGGACTGGGCGCCAGGCTGCGGCCATCGCGGGGCGGAACAACGACCGCTTCTGGCAGCGTGAGTGGTTCGACCACTGGTCGCGTAGCGCGGTCGAGACGGAGCGCATCGCGTCGTACATCCGGGAGAACCCGGTTCGAGCCGGCCTGACTGCAAACGCTGAAAAATGGCCGTATGGTTCGTGGAGCGTCTGAACCCGGCGGGCCGCCGGCGGCTACAGCGCCGACCGTGACGGTGCGGCGTGTGGCGCACGTCGGCCCGACGTGCGTCCCCGGGCGCGGGTTCAGCTCGCGGTCGCGAGCCAGCGAACCTGTTGCGCGTCCAGCGCCAGATCCAGAGCGCCGAGGGCATCATTCAGATGATTGAGCTGACTGGTTCCGAGGATCGGGATGACCGGGAATGGCTGATGCAGGAGCCAGGCCAGGGCCACCTGGTTGGGAGTCGCATCCAGTTCGGCCGCCAGGCTGGCGGCCCGTTGGGCGCGGGCCCAGTTGGCGGAGGTCCGGAATTGCTCCGGCTGGGTGCCGCCGTTCGCGAAGAAACCGTTGCCGGTGGGGCCGTAGGGGATCACGGGCAGGCGCGACTGGGTGTGCCAAGCGACGTCGTCTGCGTTGAGGTGCAACAGCGCACCGGGTGTCAGCCGCGCCGCCTGCGCCATGGGCGCGTACTCGAGCAGGCTCCACTTCGGCTGGCTGGCCACAAAACCAGCCAGTCCGTGGGCCGCGGCATAGCGGCTGGCTTCAGCCAGCCGCTGCGAAGTCCAGTTGCTGGCGCCATAGCAGCGAATGCGGCCGCGCCGCACTTCGGCTTCGAGCAGGTCGAGAATCTCGCCGACGCCCAGGCGCGGATCATCACGGTGCAACCAGTAGAGGTCAATCCGGTCAGTCTGCAGCCGTCCCAGGCTGTCGTCGATGTCGGCCGCCACCCGGCCCGGCGAAAGGTAGTGATCGACGGTCCGGTACTTGGGAACGCCCGGGTGGCCGCCCTTGGTGGCCAGCACGACGGCATCACGGCAGGCACGGCGCTTGACGTAGTCGCCCAAGACCCGTTCGCTCGCGCCATCGCCGCAGGCCGCCCAGAAGGCGTAGCAGTGGGCCGTGTCGAAGAAGTTGCCGCCAGCTTCCCGGAAGCGATCGACCAGCGCGTCGACCTCGGCGTCGACGATGCGGGCGCCGAAGGGCATGCAGCCAAGGCAAAAGGCCGAAACCTGGAGTGTCGCGAGCGGCCGGGTGTTCATGGGCGCATGGTTAGCACGGCCTGCGGCGGACGTCAAGCCGGCGGCGCGCGGCGGCCGCCGCGCACCCGGAACGAAGCGCGTGCTTGACGGGACCATGCGATCGATTTAACCTGTTGAGTAACTTAACTTGTGTCTGGTTGCAGTCGTAGGGGTGGCAGGATGATTTTGCGTTCGTCGCAGGCACAGCATGCCCAGCGAGCGCCGTTGCACCGCCAGATCGCCGAGCAGTTGCGTGGCGAGCTGTCTGTTGGCAGCCAGGCCGGTGCGCGGTTCGCGTCGCAGAACGAGTTGGCGCGCCGTTTCGACGTGACGCCCAACACGGTGCGCGAAGCCGTGGCGTTGCTGGTTCAGCAGGGGCTGCTCGAACGGCGCTGTGGCAGCGGGACCTACGTCACCGGCAACCGGCCGCGCACCTATGTCGGGGTCGTCACCGAGCTCGACCTGTCGCATGCGGCGGTTTCACCCTTCTTCCTGCATCTGATCCAGTCGGTGCGGCGTCGCCTGGCGGCGGCAGGCCATGAGACGCGCCTCTATGCCGGCCATGCGACACCCTTTGCCGACACGACGCCCGACCGGATCACAGCCGCCGAGTTCTGGACCGATCTCGAGAACGACACGCTGTGTGCGCTGGTCGATGTCGGCTGTCCGGCCGGAATCGTGCGCCAGGCGGTCGGCGAGCGCCCCATTCCGGTTTTCGGCGGCGGCTCGATCGATGGGCGGCAGTTCGTGGATTACCTGGAACTGGTGCGGCTGGGCGTGAAGGCCCTGGCACAGCGTGGTTGCCGCGAGGTGGCCTGCGTCGATCTGGGGGCGCCCGACAAGAGCAGCGACCGGCGCACGACTTTCTGTGCGGAGGTCTCCCGACTTGGCCTGCTCACGCGTCCCGCGTGGGTCGTGGCAACCGAGTACCGGCACGAGCGCGGCGACGGCGCGGCGGCCTTCCGGCAGCTCTGGCTTTCGGGCGAACAGAAACCGGACGGACTGTTGGTGCTCGACGAGATCCTCTATCGCGACCTGGCGCCCATGCTGCTGCTGAACCAGATCCGGGTGCCTGGCGACCTGGTTGCGGTCAGTCACCTCAGCCGCGACGACTCGCGGCCGCTGCTGCCGGCGCCGATCGGGCTGGCGGTGGACGCGGACGACGTGGGCGCGGCGATCGTGAGCAATCTGCTCAAGCGCCTGGGCGAGCCCAACGCGCCGGTCGAGGGGTTGCCCGTTCCGATCCGGGTGGTCGAGCCGCGCTCGACCGTGCACATGGAGCTGCCGGCACGCGGCTCGCCTGGGCGCGTCCGCCCGGCCCGCCGCGTTGCCGCGCGGACCGGAGCAGGCGCGCGCGCGCAGCGATCGCAACCCGTGTTAGTGGGAGCTGGGTAGGACGGCCATCCGGGCCGTCCGAACGGCGCGGGAGCGATTGGGTAGGGCGGGACGTACCGGACCGCCCGAATGGCATGGAGTGACAGTAGTCGGCAACGCGGTCGGCGCGGGTCGGGGCGGCATTCGCCGCGGCCGGCGCCACGGTCAAGCAGGGAGACGAGACATGCAACAGCTAGCAGGAAAGAATGCGTACACCCGCAACTGGGTGCGGGCCGGAATCGTCGCGGCGGCCGTGCTGGCCATTTCGGGCGCGCACGCGGCCACCTACTACGTGGATGCGAGCTACAACGGGGTCAACGGCCCGCCCAACGGGAGTTCCACGCGGCCCTACACCAACATCACGGCGGCCGCCACCGCGGCGGCGACGGCTGAGGGATCAACCTACGTGTCGGACACCTTCTTCGTGGCCGATGGCGTGTATGCCTCCAGCCTCAACGGCGGGGTCGAGAACTTCGGCACGGAAGGAATCGCCTTCAGGGGGGCCAAGAACGGCGTCAACGAGGCGATCCGCGGCGGCTATGTCGGGCAGGTCAGTCCCGGCGCCGCTACCATGGATTGGTCGGCCGCCACCCGCGTGGCGCGCAGCTCCGTCGTCGACCTGACGCTGGCTAACGCGCGGGCTTTCCGCCGGGTCGGCAACGGCGAGATCGACTGGGGGCTGGAGGTCGACGGCTTCACGTTCCGCAACGGCAGCGTCTCAACCGCCAACTACCATGGCGGCGTGCTGGGCCATGCCGCTTCGGACAACAACCCCCAGCATGACGGCTGGTATGTCTACAACTGCCTCTTCACCAACAATGCCACGACGGGCAACGGCGGGGCCATCAACCTGCATGCGCAATGGAACCGCTCGGGGCTCATCTCCGACTGCACGTTCGTCGCCAACCGCAGCACCGCCGGCTCGGGCGGCGCGGTCTACGTGCCCCCAACGTCGTTCGCCGCCGGGCAGCAGGTCGCGATCCAGTCCTGCACCTTTGTGACCAACACGGCCGCCCTGCACGGCGGCGCGCTTGCGGTCATCGGCTACGATAACCAGGTGATCCCGGTCACCGGTTGCAGCTTCGACGACAACCTGGCGGGCGCGGCCGGCGACGGCGGCGCCGTCTACACGACAAGCGGCGGCAACGCCGGCGGCTTCCTCAAGTTCTACCGGTGTGCCTTCCGCGGCAACGCGGCCCAGAACGGCAGCGCCGTCTATGGCCACAACATGAACCGCAACATGACGGTCTACTTCGAAAACTGCCTGCTCACCCGCAACCGGGCCCTGGCTGCCGGCGGCTACACGGTCAAGAAGGGGACCGATAACGACACGGGTGACGACTACGGGATCGACATGCGCCACTGCACCGTGGTCGACAACGTCGGCGGCGGGCTCTACTCCAAGTGGTATTACTCCACGAGCTATGGCCGCGGTGGCGTCATCCGGCTGCAGAACAGCATCATCGCGAGCAACGGCGCCTACGGCGTCTACTATGACTCCACGGCTTCCAACAGCAGCAACGGAATCCCGTCCATTGCCCAGAACAACAACGTCTACGGCCACACGACGGCCAACTACAGCGGCACCGGTCCGACCCCGATCGTGGCGGTCAACTCGATCGCCACCGATGCGCGCTTCGCGGACCGCCTCGGCGGCGACTACCGTCTGGCACTTGGCAGTCCCTGTGTCGACAACGGCCAGAACCTGGGCATTGCCGTCGACCTGAACGGCGTGCCGCGTCCCACCCGCTATGGCTACGACATGGGCTGTTACGAGGAGAAGGACTTGCCCGCGCTCGTCTACCTCTACCCCATGGCGCAGATCAACCAGGCGACCCCGCGGGCCAAACTCTCCTATGTGCCGCCCGCCTATCCGACGGACGCCTGGATCGTGCTCGACACGGCAGACAAAGGTACGAATTCCCTGTCGGCTTGGTGGCAGTCACGGCAGATCGTAGCGCCCGCCGCAGGCGCGATCTTCGCCCACACCTTCACGGGGCTGGATGCGGACAAGACCTATTTCTACCGCGTCTGGATGACCAACGGCTATGGCACGGTTTGGGGCGATGCGATGACCGTGCGCACGCTGCCGACCGGGGCGCCACTGCAGCTCCTGTGGATGCCGGCATCGGCCAATCTCTACTGGTCGACAGCGGCCGCGGAGACCAACTGGACGGCCAACGCCGGCATGACGCGCACGCCGTGGGTGCAGGGCGCCTCCGCCGTGTTCGAAGGGCTGCCCGCCTCGACTCCACGGGTGCAAGGCGGGGGGCTTCAGTTCAGCGCGATCAAGCTGACGGGGGCTGGTTCGGGTCAGTTGACCATCGGCAGGTTGTCGGGTGGTGACGCCGATTACTTGGTTGCGGTCGGGGGCGCAGTGGTGGAGTCGCCGGCAGGTACTACAGCCAGCCTGCCTGTTGTTCAGGGCAGCGCCGGGTTGACGGTGACTGGCGGCGGCCTCGTCTCGTCGTCGCGCGGCTTCTGGTTCAGCGGCGGGATCCGTGTGCCGAACGGCACGTTCCAGGGGCTACCGAGCGCCGGCAACGGCGCGGTCCAACTGCTGGACGCGAGCGGCTCGGCCAATGCCACGCTCAGCATCCGGGGGGCGAACAGCAATTGGACGATGAACAACGCCGTCACGGTGCAAGCCGGCAGCACCGGCCTGGCCATGATCGAGAACTCGACGACCACGGGGAGCGGTTTCACGCCCACGCTTGCCGGGAACATCGCACTGGCCAGCAGACTACTGGTTCGAGGCGATACGCGCATCGGGTCGGCCTCGTTCACACTGAGTGGGGATATCAGCGGCACCGGCGAACTGCAACTGGACTTTGCGGGCTGGGGCAACAACGGGAAATACGTGCTGAGAGGGGACAATTCGCGGCACTCCGGCCCGCTCACGATCCTGAACTCCACCCGCACGGGTGTTTCGGTCGAGTTGAACGGCGTCCAAGGCAATGCTAACATTACGGTGCCGGTGAACGTGGCGCTGACCGGCACCGGCACACTGATCTGCAACGTTGCGGACGACACGGCCGACAAGGTCACGCTGGGCAGCAACGCCAGCATGACCCTCTCCAACCTGACCCTGCAGCCCAACGTGCCGGCGAAGATGCCGGGTGAATACCCGATCATCACACCGAAATCGCGCGTGGTCGGCACCTTCGGATCGGTGGTCGGCAGGTTCAGCGTGGCCTATGCGGGGACCGTCGCCCATCCGAACGACGTGGTGCTGATCGTGCCCGCTGCGCAGGGTACGGTGGTGTTTCTCCGCTAGTTGAGGCCGGCCGCGACTGGGCACGGTGCTGAGGGTGCGGTAGGGTAGGACGGTCCTCTGGGCCGTCTTGAGATGCACGTAGGACGGTCCTCTGGGCCGTCCGAATGGCGTAGGAGCACTGGTGAACGCGAGAGTGAACGGCGCAGGAGCACCGTTCTACGGGGGAGTGAACGACGCGGGAGCGATAGGGTAGGGCGGGACGTACCGGACCGCCCGAACGGCATGATGTGACAGGCAAAGGCAACGAGATGGCGCAGGTCGGGGCGGCGTTCGCCGCAACCTGCGCCGCAGTCAAGTGGGGAGACGAGACATGCAGCAGTCAGCAGGAAACAACCGGTGCGTCCACGGGTGGACGCGATGGGCAATCGCGGCGGTGGCGGCGCTGGCCATCTCCGGCGCGCACGCGGCCACCTACTACGTGGACGTGAACTACAACGGCGCGAACGGCACGCCGAACGGGACCAGCACGCGGCCCTACACCAATCTGCTGGCGGCGGCGGCGGTTTTCATCGTCACACCCTTCAATCACACGGTGCTGGTCGCGGGAGGCGACTACAAGTCGATCAGCGAGGGCGGAATTGAGAACTTCGGCACGACCGGTTACAATCTGGACCGTCGGCCTGGCACCTGGAAGGGCGGCTACGTGGGCCAGGTTTCTGGTGCCACGTTTGACTGGAATGATGCCACGCGGACCCTGCCGGACGCGGCGGCGATCAGCACGGCCACGATGGCCGTGATCAACCTGACTAACGCCTACTCGCGCGCCTTCACAACCGGCACGACGGTAGCCGACCACATCCTGGTCTTCGACGGCTTCGTCTTCCGCGACTCCTACGTCACGCAAGCGGCCTATGTCGGTGGCGCGTTGCACGTCAACGGTAACATGAGCGCCTCGACGCTCCGCAACTGCGTCTTTCTGAACAACCGCACTACGGGCAACGGCGGCGGCGCCTGGTTCGGCGGCCGGTGGTCCACCTCTACGAAACTCGTATTCAGGGGCAACACCTCATCCGGGGGCATGGGCGGCGGCCTGTTCGTGCAGGCCGGCAACACGGGACAGGACTTCACGGACTGCGAGTTTGAGGCAAACACGGCGGTCAGTGGCGGCGGCATGGCCACAGGCGACACCCAGGCATTCAACCTCACGCGTTGCCGGTTTGCGGGCAACACGGCATCTTCCTTCGGCGGCGCGGTCGGCCTTGGTAAGAAGTCCGGCATCACGGGCCGGCAATGCCGCTTCACCGGCAACTCGGCCAACCGCGGCAGCGCGGTCGGCAACACCGACACGTACAGCGGCGTCGGCATCAGCCTCGAGAACAGCCTGGTTGCAGGCAACACCGCCACCGGCGCAGGCTATGCCTTGTACGCTTCCGGCGGTGCCGATAACGCTTCGGTCATCAACCTGCGCCATACGACCGTCGTCAACAACACGTTGGGCGGCGTCTATTTCTATTACGGGCGCAAGGACGAGCGGCCGGTCTTCCAGCTCGACAACACGGTCATCGTCTCCAATGGCACACCGGGAGTCTATTGCTCCTTCCCGACTGGAACGCTGACCCAGTACGGTGACGCGCTGGGACGTCCCCGCATCAACTACTCGCTCGTTTTCGGCCACACGGCGGATATCACCTGGGCGGGCGAAGCGGGGACCACCCGCGTCATCGACAACCTGCTATCGGTTGATCCGGAGTTCGCCGACGTCGGCACGGGCGACTACCGGCTGGCCCTTGGCAGCCCCTGCGTCGACACGGCCAAGAACCTGGCCGTGACGGTCGACCTGGACGGCGTCTCGCGTCCCACGCGCCACGGTTACGACCGGGGCTGTTACGAGGAGTGGCAGATTCCGATCATTGCCAGCCGCGCGGCCATCGCGCAGCCGACCGCGGCCGAGGTCCGCGCCGAGTTCACCTACGAGAGCGCGTCGATCACGACCTACGCCTATCTTGCGATCGACACGACCGACAAGGGCACGAACAGCCTGGCCGCTTGGTGGCAGTCCGCGTCGGCCGGCGCGCAGCCCCAGGGCGTGATCTTCGGCACGAGTTTCTCCGGCCTGTCGCCCAACACGACCTACTGGTATCGCTGCATGGCCAGCAACAGCTACGACGTGATGTGGGGACCGGCCGCGTCGTTCAAGACCCCGGCCGCGGGCGGTGCCACGCGCGTCTGGACCGGTTTCGGCGGCAACGCCCTGGCCAGCACGGCCGGTAACTGGCTGGGCGGCGTGGCGCCGTCGGCCGGCGACTACATCGTCCTGGACGGCTCGCCCTCGAACCTGACCTGGAACGCGGCCGCTCCGAAGGCGGTTGGAAGCTGGACCCAGACCGAGAAGTATACCGGCACGGTGACATTTGAGATGACGTACCCGTCCTACAGCACGGCCTTCACCAACGTCACGGTGGCAGGAGATGCGATCGTTGCGGCTGGCGCATGGACGCATCTGGGGCCGCAGAACCATGCCGACCAGCGCTACCGGTTGAGCGTAACAGTTGGCGGCAGTTTCACCCTTGGCACCACAGGCAGGATCACGGCGCAGGGCAAGGGTTACAACAACGGCCAGGGACCGGGCGTCGGGAACTACGACAAGAGCCGTGGGGCAAGTCACGGCGGACAGGGAGGATCGGGCGAAGGGGCGCCGCGCGGCGTCACCTACGGCTCGATTCGCGCGCCGGTGACGTTGGGCAGCGGAGGGGTGACGGGCGGCCCTAACAATGGTCACGGGGGCGGCTCGATTGAAATCGATGTCGCCAGCGCGGCAACGGTGAATGGCCCGATTGACGCCGACGCGTACGCCGCGACGGACTGGCGTGCCGGCGCAGGCGGTTCGGTCTGGCTGCGGGCCGGCAGTCTCTCAGGAATCGGCACGATCCGCGCAAACGGCTACCCCGCGGGCGGCGGCGGGCGCGTGGCGATCAAACTGACCGGCGCGGCGGCGGTTGCCGGTGTCACGGTGCAGGCGCTGGGCGGCATCCAGGCCGATCGCACCGGCGCGGGCGCGGCCGGCACCGTCTACATTGAAACGACCGCACATGCCGCTGGCGCGGGCATCCTGCGACTCGACAACGACAATCGCTGTGGCACGGTGATCGGCTCCCATCCTTACATGTACAACTGCAGCACCCGCATGCCCTCGGCCGGCAATGGCGGGCCGGTGGACCTGAGCAGCTTTGCTGAGGTCATCATTGCGAACAAGGCCATGTTGGGGCTGGCGTCCGACACGGTCTGGAACCCGGCCACGACATCGCTGACAGTCGCCGGTCGCGATGCCTCCTACGTGAGCCTGGCCGATGCGACGCACAGCGTGGTCTGGCCGGCGACGTACAGCGTAAACGGGTTCACGCTCGTGTTGAACACGCCATTGACCGTCAGCGGCAACTGGACCGTGGCGGCGGACGGCCGGATCAGCCGCTTCCGAGCCCGCAACGCCGCTTACAGCACAAGCGAGCGACTCGTCCTGAACCTGACCGGGAACCTGACGATCGCCACGGGCGGCGAGATCCAGGTCGATGCGCAGGGGTACGCCAATGGCGCGGGTACGGCGGTCGGTGCCTGGGACCCGGGTCGCGGCGGCGGTCATGGCGGCCAAGGCGGCTTCACGGCCGCGGCGCCGGGCCTGACCTATGGATCGGTGCTGGAGCCTGTCACCTGGGGCAGCGGCGGCTCGTCGGGAGGCAACAACACGGCTGAAGGTGGCGGCGCCTTGGAACTGCGCGTCTCGGGCACGTTGACCGTGAATGGCGCCCTGCGCGCCGCGGCTTTTGCCAACGGTAACAACGGCGGTGCGGGCGGCTCGATCCTGGTCGCAGCCGGTGAACTGGCGGGCTCCGGCGGTGTGATCCAGGCGCGTGGGTACAACAGCGGCGCCGGCGGGCACGTGGCGGTGAAGCTGGCGTCCGGCAGCGCCTTCCCGGCGGGCGTGGCAATCGATGCGCGCGGCGGCACGATCAACGGATGGGAGGGATCCAGCGGCACGGTTTACACGGAGCGTGCCGGTGAGGCAAACGGGAACGGCACGATTCTGGTCGAGAACGGCCAGTGGACCGGGATGCGTACCTATGGTGTGCAGTTGCCGCCCTCGACCGGCACCTTCAGCGACAACCTGACCAACACGGTTCTGCGTCTGCAGAGCCGCGCGCGGGTCGTGTTGCGGTCTAACCTCCAGGTCCGTGACCTGGAGGTCTCGGCCAACAGCTACCTGGTCACGGGCGCCTACAAGCTCTACGTCAAAGCGCTTGAGCACAACCTCGACAACCCGGCCGTCAAGGGCAAGGGCAGCACGACGATGGTCGACACGTACGCCAACATCGTCTGGATCGGCTCGCAGCCGGGCACGGTGTTGTTGCTGCGGTAGCTGCACCGTGGGACGGTCCTCCGGGCCGTCCGAACGGCGCGGGCGCACCGTTGTACGGAGAGTGGACGGCGCAGGAGCGCGCGAGTAGGGCGGGACGTACCGGACCGCTCGCGTGCCGATTCTCCTCGTCCCGCATGGCCGGGGCCGGCTAAACTGTGACCGCGTTCTTTTCGAGGCCCTTGCAGAACCCCTGCCAGCGCCGGGAAGCAGGGTTCAGGCCTGAAACGCCTCCTGAACCCCGAACCCTCCGCCAGCACAAACCGGAGGTTCTGCCGGCGCCTCTTATCCGCAACATCGGCGGGCCGGTGCCCGGATCGCCACCCACGTAGAAGGGAGCACGACGCACATGAAGCAGACGACATTCGGCCGCACGGGAATGCAGGTCAGCCGAGCCGGTTTCGGGGGCCTCTTCGTGGCCTCCTTCTCGGCGCAGTATGAGGAAGCCCGGCGGGCGGTGCACCGCGCCGTCGAGCTGGGAATCAACTACTTTGACACCGCACCGACCTACGGCAACAGCGAAGAGGTGCTGGGCAAGGCCCTGCAGGGCGTCACCCAGCCGTTCGTCCTCTCCACCAAGCTGGGCGGTCGGCCGCAGCCCTTCAAGCCCCAGGACAAAGCCTGCCTCCGCGCCAGCATCGAGGAGAGCCTGCGTCTGCTGGGGCGCGACCACATTGACGTCCTGATGATTCACGAGCCGGACCGGCCGGGCCAGTATGCCTGGTGGACCGACCTGGTCAACGTCCAGGGGCCGGTGCTGGAACTGCTCGACGAGGTGAAGGCCGCGGGCCTGGTCCGCTACACAGGCATTGGCGGCACTACGACCACCGAGCTGGCGCACCTGTGCCGCAGCGGCAAGTTTGACGTCGTCCTGACGGCGTACAACTACAGCCTGCTGTACCGCGAGGCGGCGCTCGAGGTGATCCCGGCTGCCAAGGCCGCCAACATGGGCATCCTGGTTGGCTCGCCCCTGCAACAGGGCGCCCTGTCGCGGCGGTACGACGAGCAGCTGAAGTCGCCTGGGGCGTACTGGGTCTCCAAGCCGCGGCGCGAGCAGTTCCAGGCGCTGTACGCCTTCTGTGACGAGTGCGGCCTGTCGCTGCCCGAACTGGGCATCCGGTTTGTGCTGAGCAACCCGGACATCCACTGTGTGCTGATGGGCGCCAAGTCCGTCGCGGAAGTCGAGCAGAACGCCGCCGCGGCCAACGCCGGCCCGCTGCCGGCTGACATCCTCAAGCGGTTGGCCCAGATCGCGGCCATGGTGCCGTTCCGTCCCTTCGGCGAACCCTTCGGCATTGGCTGGTTGCTGAGCAACCCGGCCGGCTACAAGGGCCAGGGGCAGGGGTAGGCCACGAAGACAGCTTCTGCGCTTCGGCGCGCGAAAGGTGACCCATGAAAGCTGCAGTTGTTGAGAGTGCGGGCAAGCTTGTGGTCCGCGAGTTGCCCGAACCGTCCATGGGTCCGTACGAGGCGCGCTGCGACCTGCTGTACGGCGCGGTCTGCACGGGCACGGACAGCCACCTGATCCACTACCACGCGCCGTTCTGCTACTGGGTGAAGACGCCCTTCATCCTGGGCCATGAGAGCATCGGCCGCGTTGTCGCGGTCGGCGCCAAGGTGCGCAACCTCAAGCCCGGCGACGTGGTCACGCGCGTCGGGTGTCCGGCCGTGGGTGGCGTTCACTCGGGCTGGGGCGGCTACGCCGAGACCGGCATCGCCACCGACTGGCGCGCCATGCAGGAGGACGGCGTCGAGGGGTGGAAGGGTTCGACCGTGAATCAGATCCTGCCGCCGGACATCGATCCGGCCGTGGGCACGCTCTTCATCACCTGGCGCGAGACCCTGAGCTACACCACCCGCATGGGCGTCGGACCGAACAGCGCGGTCCTGGTGATCGGCTCGGGCGGCAACGGCCTGGCCTTTGCCGCGCATGCCCGCAACCGCGGCGCCACCTGCGTGACGCTCGTCGGAGCCGGCAACCGCGGCGCCGCGGCCCAACTGGCTGGCGCCACGGCCGCCTTCGACTACCGCGCCGACACCTGCTGGGAGCAGGTTCAGGCCGCGGCCCCGGGCGGCTACGACTTCGTGATCGACGCGGTCGGCAAGGCCGCGATGACGCTCCAGGGCCAGAAATGCCTGAAGCCCGGCGGCACCATCGGCATCTACGGGCTGGACGAGTGCGGACAGATCAAGCTTGAGGCCGGGAAGTCCTTCTCGTTTTACGGCGGCGGCTACGACGAGGCCGAGACGCACGACGCGGTACTGGCGTTCTACCGCGCCGGCAAGCTCAACCCGGCGGTTTGGATCGACCGTACCAAGCCCTTTGCCCTGGCGGATATCGCTCAGGCCTTCGCGGCGGTCGAGGCCCGCACGTTCGTGAAGCCGCTGATCAAGCTACGCGCGTGAGGCGCTCAGTGTAACGCAGGTGGCGCACGGTGTCCCTGGACACCGCACTGCGGGCCGCTTGGTGAACGCAGGTGGCCAAGCCTGGCCACCTGCGTTCCTTTCACAGTACCCCCGGAGACCATACATGCCCACCCCAGCCGAACAAGCCTATCTCGAGCAGGCGGAGTCAACCCGCCCGCAGCGGATGAAGTGGTTTCGCGATGCCCGCTTCGGCATGTTCGTCCATTGGGGACTCTACGCCCAGCTTGGCCGACACGAATGGGCCATGTGGCAGGAGCGCATTCCGCTCGGCGAGTATGAACCCCTGGCAGATACCTGGAAGCCCAAGCCTCGCGCGGCGTGCGAATGGGCGGCGCTGGCCCGGAAGGCCGGCATGAAGTACATGGTCATGACCACCAAGCACCATGAGGGCTTCCTGCTCTGGGACTCGCAGATGAGCGACTTCAATGCCGCGCGTCGTGGTCCCGGGCGCGACCTGGTGCGCGAGTACGTCGACGCCTGCCGTGAGGCGGGTCTCAAGGTCGGGTTCTACTACTCGCTGATGGACTGGCATCATCCCGATGGCGCGGCCTGCCTGCACGACGAGGCGGCGCGGCGGCGTTTCTGCGACTACACCCAGGGCTGCGTGCGCGAGCTCTGCACCAACTACGGCAAGATCGATATCCTGTGGTACGACGTCTCCTGGCCCCTTTCCAGTCCCGAGGCCTGGGAGAGCTACAAGCTCAACGCCATGGTGCGCAGTCTGCAGCCGCAGATCATCATCAACAACCGCTCCCAGCTTCCCGAGGATATCGGGACGCCCGAGGAGCATATCACCGCCGAACAGGCCGGCCGCGACTGGGAAGCCTGCATGACCTTCAACGGCTCGTGGGGCTATATGCCCACGCCGCCCGAGGACTACCACTCGACCCGCAAGGTGCTGGACATGATCCGCACCTGCGCGGCCGGACAGGGCAACCTGCTTCTGAACTTGGGACCCAAGCCGGACGGCTCGCTGCCGCAGGAGGCGGTCGAGCGTCTTTCGGATGTTGGCAAGTGGCTGAAGACCTACGGTGCCGCGGTTTACGGACCGGTGGACCGGGCCATGGCCGGCATGCCAGGCAGTGCGCTTGGCGCCTGGTCGCGCAAGGGCAAGAAGCTCTACTTCTGGTGCCGACAGTGGCCGGGCCGCGAGTTGGCCATCGGTGGCCTCAAGAGCAAGGTCACCCAGGTGCGACTGTTTCCGGACGGACGACCGCTGCCCTTTGCGCAGTCCTGTGACCCACGCCGGTTCTTCAGCGATACGAACGAGCGGCTTGTGATCCGGGGTCTTCCGGAGAAGAGCCCGGACCCGATCGCTCAAGTGGCCCTGCTGGAGATCACCGTCAGATCTCTCGGTGAGCTCGCTCCTACCGGGAAGTGGGACTCCCGCTACGTGAAGAACTGGAAGGTCTCCAAGCTGCACAGGCCCATCGCCGACATCTCCAAGGCTGCGCCGGTCACCGATGCCCGGGCATTGGGCTGGCAGGCCGCCAGCGCGGACGAGACGGGCTTCGTCAGTGTGCATGACCGTTTCGCAGGTGCCAACGGCGTGGCGTATCTCGCGACTCGCGTGGAGGTGGCCAGGTCCGGCACCTGGAACCTTAAGCTCGGCTACGACGGCGGCGTGCGCCTGTTCGTGGATGGCGAGGCCGTCTTCGCCGACCCTGAGCGGCGGAATCCGGCCTTGCCCGACCGGGCGGTGGTCCCGGTCGCCCTGCGCAAGGGCCAGCACGAGATCGTCGTGGCCCTCGACACCGCCAGCGGCATGGGCTGGGGCATCTTCCTTCGATTTCAGGTTCCCCAAACGATGCGCAAGAAGTTCGGAAAGCCCGTGTTTCCGATGCAATCCATCCAGGGCAAGCTGCGCCCGCAACCCAGATGAACCGCCAAGACCGCCAAGTGCTCACGGTCTTCTTGGCGCTCTTGGCGTCTTGGCGGTTCGTGTTCTTGTTACTCGTTGTAGTTCTCGCTGGATAGCGTGCCAGACGGATAGGCGAACACATGCAGGCGCTAGGCGTGGGCTTGATCGTAGTGGGGGCCATCATTTTTCTGGTCGGCAGCCTCCAGTTTCTGATCGCGGCTTTCAAGGCCAGCATCTGGTGGGCGCTCGGGGTTCTCTTGCTGCCGCTGCTACAACTCGTGTTTCTGGTCGTTCAGTTCCGCGAAGCCTGGCCACCGACCAAGCGCTGCCTGCTGGGATGCGCGATCTGTTTTCTCGGCGCGGTCCTTCATGGTGGGGTGCAGCAGACGCACATGGGTGCGATGGTCATGGAGGACCTGACGCCCTGCTTCAGCGGCCACCAGATGGTGGCAATCGAATAACCAAGGAGACGCAATGAGGCCATCTGACCCGCGCGCGCGACGTATCGTGGTGGTGATGACGGACACCCAGCGGCCGGACATGCTGGGGTGCTACGGCAATCCCGCCATGCATACTCCCAGTCTGGACCGGCTGGCGGCACAGGGCATCCGGTTTGACCGGGCCTACACCTGCCAGCCGGTCTGCGGGCCGGCGCGCGCGGGCCTGTTCACCGGCACCTATCCGCACAGCAACGGGAGCTGGGGGAACTCGATGGCCTTGGGCGACAACGTCAAGACGATCGGCCAGCGCCTGCGGGACAACGGCTTCCACACCGCCTACATCGGTAAGTGGCATCTGGATGGCGGCGACTACTTCGGCCTGGGGCGCTGTCCCGACGGCTGGGACCCGGCCTACTGGTACGACATGCGCTGCTACCTCGAGGAGCTTTCCCCCGAGGACCGCCTGCGGTCGCGTCAGGTGCGGACCAATCGCGATCCGAGCCTGACCGCCGAGTTCACCTTCGGCCACCGCTGCTCCAACCGGGCGATCGACTTCCTGCAGCGCAGCCAGGCTGAGGAGTTCCTGCTGGTGGTCTCCTACGACGAACCCCATCACCCGTACCTCTGTCCGCGGCCCTACTCCGAGATGTACCGCGACTACGTCTGGCCCCAGCCGGCCAACGCGCGCGACGTCCTGGCCGACAAGCCCGCGCATCACCAGGTGTGGGCCGGGCCGCGTCTGCACGCCGAGCCCGATCCGAACGGGCTCCAGCCGGCCGATTTCCTGGGCTGCAACGCGTTCGTCGACAGCGAGATTGGCCGCGTGCTCGCGGCCGTGGACCGCTGGGCCCCCGATGCGCTGGTGGTGTTCACGTCAGACCACGGCGAGTTCCTCGGCTCCCACCGCCTGAGCGGCAAGGGCCCCGCCATGTACGACGAGATCACGCGCGTGCCGCTGCTGGTGCGCTGGCCGGGCGTCGCACCGGCGGGCACCTGCGCGCCCCATCCGGTCTCGCATATCGACATCGTTCCCACCATCCTGGCGGCCGCCGGCCTGCCGTTGCCGAAGCTGCTGGAGGGACGCAGCCTGACCGCTACGCTGACCGATCCGACGCTGCGCGAGAATCCAGCCGTGTTTCTGGAGTTCGGCCGTTACGAGATCGATCATGACGGTTTCGGCGGCTTCCAGCCGATGCGCTGCGTGTTCGACGGGCGGCACAAACTCACCATCAACCTGCTCGCCGGTGACGAACTGTACGACTTGGCGAGCGACCCCGGTGAGGTCTGCAACCAGATCGACTCGTCGGCTCACGCGGCGATCCGCAATGCGCTGCACGACCAACTGCTTGACTGGATGAACCGCACCCGCGATCCCTTCCGCGGCTACTACTGGGAGCGGCGGCCCTGGCGCACGGACGCCCGGCCGGCCACATGGGAATACAGCGGCATGACCCGCCAGCGCGAGAACGAAGAGTACGAGCCGCGTCAGCTCGACTATGGCACCGGCCTGCCGATGACCGAAGCCACCCGCCGCAAATAAACGCCGGCCGTCTACCTGTGACCTGTGATCGGTTGCCGATTGAGACGCCGCCGCAGCGGCGGGAGAGATTCCGTCTGAGGCCGGGACTCTGGCTTCTTGTCGCAGCTACGCCTCACTTTCGCCGCGGCGCGGCCGGCTCGTCCGTAACTTCAAGTTGCCGTCGGCAGATTTCAGTGATTACGGTTCAGACTGCGGCTGGGCGTTGGCCGACCGGGTGCCTCAAGGGCCTGGGGCGGCCCTATCCCCAGCGTGCCAGGTAGCGACCGGACGCCAGGCGTTCGAGCGGCAGCCGCGGACACCAGGTGGCCTGCACGCGGGTCGGTTCCGCCGCCGAGGGGAGGCGGTCGGCAGCCATGTCGGCCGCGATGCGCGCGGCCAGTCGCTCCCAGTCGATGACGGCCGCGTCGAGGCGCAGGTCGGCGCCGGACGGCGGCGCGAAGTCCAGTCCCCGCAGGGTCATCACCGGCGCGACCGCCATCAGGCTCGCAAGTGCTTCAGGCGCGCGGCGGCAGAGGTGATTCGCTTCGTAGTCGTCGTCGAGAATCAGTCCGGTGGGATGCGCTGTGGCCGGCGCGGCCAGCAGGTGCTCGACGGCCAGCCGGCCGGTTGCGGCCAGGCGGATGCCGGCCTGGCGCGCCAGCGCGGTCAGCCACGTGCTGCCGCGTGCCGCTACGGCCGTTGCGACCCCCGCGCGGGCCCAGCAGCGCAGCCCGCGCTGCACGGCGTTTCGCCAGCTCAACTGGTAGCACGGGAAGGGCGGGGGGCGGTCGGCGTCACTCACGACCGTCACGCGCGTGCCTTGCTGGGCGAGGGCCCGCAGGATATGCATGGATCTGGCGTCTGGCGTGAACCAGACGACTTGGTCCAGTCGGTGGCGGGCCAGCCGCAGGGCCATTTCGGGCTGTCCGGCCTCGGTGTCAAGGTAGAACAGGATCTCGGGTGCGAAGTCGGCCTGGCGCAGCCGCTCCTCAAGCAGAATGTAGAACATGCGCCACTCCGCGAAGTTTACGAAGCCCGGCACCCACAGCGGCAGACCCACCACGCCGCGGACCGTGGTCAGGCGCGAGCCCTGGCGTTCGGCGATCCACGTGCCGGCTCCCACGCGGGTACGGAGCCGACCTTCGCGTACCAGCCTACGGCAGGCCAGGGTCACCGTGCGCCGCGTCACGCCGAAGAAGGCGGCCAGTTCACGCTGGGCGTAGAAGGGCTGGGCCGTTGCACCGGCCAGGTTGCCGACCGCCCGCCGCAGCACCTCGCTCAACGCGTGCACGCCGGTGGCAGAGGCCGGGAACCCGCGGAAGTCTGGGAAAAGCGTCGATAGCGCCGGCAGATCGCGCACCATGCATTTACGTGCCATGCATCCTCCTGTGATCCGCGCCCGCCGCGAATCTTAGTGCGTCCGTCGGGCGTTCCGCAACCATCATTCCGCATTCATATCGCATTCATTGCACTTATCAGCCGCATAGGACAGAATTAAGTAAACAAGCTGGTTCTGGGTGAGGCGCGGGTCAGGGGAGGTGTGAGATGCAGATGATCGGACGGGTGGCGGGTTGGTTGGTTTGTCTCTGTGTGGCCCTGGCGGTCCAGGCGCAGGACGTCGTTTTCGACAATCGGGACAACGTCAATGTCCTGAACGCTTCGAATCCGACCCTGACGGCTGGCCAGGGCGGCAGCACCGTGGCCAAACTGCGCTTTGCCTGCTCGGATACGTTCTGGGAGGGCTTCAGTAACCCCCCCGGCAGCACCAACTGGATCGCCATCGACTTCCAGACGACGCGCAACATCAAGCACGTCCGGATTCATCACTACAATACCTCGGCCGCCACGGCCGGCGCGATCGCCACCTCGTCCGACGGCACGACGTGGACGTCCCAGGCCAACACCTGGACCATGACCGGATCCCAGGCCGACATCGTGCTGAGTAGCGCGGTGGACGCGCGCTACCTGAAGATCGTGGCGGTGGATATCCAGGACGGCAATGGCTCGAACCGCTGGTTGATCTACGCGCTGCGCGTCTTTGGCGACACCGGCACGCTCACGGATCCCGATGGCGTGGTCGATCTGATATCGAGCACGGGCTGGAGCGGCGGGGTCACCATGACGCTGAACGGCATCAGCATCACCGACACGACGTCCGCGCAGTTCGTGAACGACGCGCTCAATCCGCTCAAGCGACAGGTGCTCTACAGCGTGAGCACGGGCGACACGATCACCTACCAGTTCGATCGCGACTTCCTGCTCCACGGTCTGGGCATGGCGCCGCTGGCGAACAACGCCAGCTCATCCTTCGACCTGCACGTGTCGACGAACGGAACTGACTACGTGTTGGCAGCCAGCCACACCGGTGTGACCGCTTTTGGCACCTATCTCACGTTCACGCCCAAGCGCGCCCGCTACGCCCGGATCACCTTCGGGACCTGGGACGGCTCTGCCAACGGGTACATCAACGATATCCAGTTGTTCGGCCTCACGCCGACGACGAACCGCGCACCCGTGACCAGCAGTCAGAGTACGCTGACGACGATGGGTGTTCCCAGGTCCATCACGCTGGCCGCCTCCGACCCCGATGGCGACAGCATCGCCTGGCAGGTGGCTACGAACCCGGCCCATGGCACGCTGTCCGGCACGCTGCCGAACGTCACCTACACGCCGACCTATGGCTATGTCGGTTCAGACGCATTCTTCTTCACGGTCTCCGACGGCTTGCTTGCATCAGCGCCGACGCGCGTGTCGATCGAGGTCTACCCCGCCGGCACCGTCGGTTTCGAGGCGCGCGACCGGGTCAACCTGGTGAATGCCAGCAACGTGGTTCTGACTGCCGGTCAGGGTGGTTCGGACGTTGGCAAACTGCGAATGGCGGCCAGCGAACAGGCCTGGGACGGGCTGGCCAATCCGCCGGGCGGGACCAACTGGGTCGCGGTCGATTTTCAGACGGCGCGCAATATCAAGACGGTGCGGCTGCTGCACTGGAACACGTACGAGGCCACGGCGGGCACGGTGAGCACCTCCGACGACGGCACGACCTGGACGCACCGGCCCGCGAGCTGGACGCTGTCGGCGGCCAGCGCGCAGATCGAGCTGGCGAGCGCGGTCACGGCGCGGCACCTGCGCATCATTGCGACCGAGTTCAGCCAGTCCAACGACCGCTGGTTGCTCTACTGCCTGCGCGTCTTCGGGACCGCGGGACTGCTGACCGACTCGGACGGCGTGCTGGATCTGGTTTCGGGCACGGGCTTCAGCGGTGGCGTGACGCTGACCCTGAACGGAACGGTTTCGATCACCGACACGTCGGTTCCGGAGTTCATCGAAGACGCGCTCTACCCGCTGAAGCGACAGGTGATCCATGGCATGGGTGCGGGCGAAGGCTTCACACTCCAGTTCGATCGTGATCTGACGATGCGGACTCTGGGGCTCTTCCCGATCCAGTTCGACGCGTCGGCGTCCTTCACGGTCGAGACCTCGACCAACGGGGTCAACTACGCCAACGTGCTCACCCGTTCTGGAGGGATTCTGGCTGCGCCCCAATACTTCAGTCTGACGCCCAGCACGGGCCGCTACCTGCGCTTCACCCTGACCAGCACGAGCAGCACCGACAACCGGCTTGGCGACATCCAGGTGTTCGGCCACACGCCCTTGATGCCGCCGCCCGCGCTGCCGCCGGGCACCGTGATCATGGTGCGCTAGCAGCGTGCCGGGCTTAGGCACATGATGCCGACAAGTCTCTGTCACGACACGCTGCAGTTGACGTTCGAGACTCCCCGGCGGCATTCGGCCGCATGCAGCGAGGGTCAGCTTCGGAAGGGCTTCCGGGACCGACCGAGCGTGCGCTATACTCTGGCGCACGTCTGTCTGGCGCACGTGCGTCCTGGCGCGGGCGGTCCTGTTCCATGCCACCTCCCAACATTCTGTTCGTGATCTCCGACCAGCACCAGTGGCGCTACGCCGGCTGTTACGGCCACGCGCAAGTGCGGACGCCCCATCTTGACCGACTCGCGTGTGAGGGGCTGCGGTTTGAGCAGGCCTACAGCCAGTGCCCGCTGTGCGGACCGTCGCGCGCCTCGATCCTCACCGGCCAGTTCCCGCACACGAACCGTCAGTACACCCACGGCGCCTTTCCGCTCGCCGATGCCGCGCCGACCCTGGGGCAGGCCTTCCGCGCGGCCGGCTATGTTACCGGCGCGATCGGCAAGCTCCACGTGCTCGGCGAGACACGCCAGCGCGACCTCGGGTTTGACGACCGGCAGATGCGAATCTACACCTATCAGTTCGAAGACTACATCCGGGCCGTGGGCGAGGAAGCCGTGAACCGCTACGCGACCTATCGGCAGCCGCTGCCGCGCTTCCAGACGGTCTACAACCCGACCAATTCCCCGGTCGCGCTCCGCGACGACCAGATGTTCGACCATCTCGTGGTCGAGCGCAGCATCGCCTTTCTGGAACAGCACCGCGCCCGGCCATTCCTGCTGTGGGCCGGCCTCGAGAAACCGCACACCGACTGGACCGCGCCCGCGGCCTTCCACGCGCAGTACGACCCAGCCGCGATGCGGTTGCCAGCGACCGTCACCGAGGCGCGGACTGACATGCCCAACGCTTGGTACGCGAGCACGCGCCAGTCCTGGTGCTTCGACGAAGAGGAGATCCGCCACTGCCTGGCGGCCTACTGCGCCTGCGTGTCGTACCTGGACCACCAGGTCGGCCGGCTGCTGGCGGCGCTCGATCGGCTGGGGCTGGCCGAGAACACGCTGGTGGTCTACAGCACCGACCACGGCGAGATGTGCTTCGAGCACGGCATGGTGCAGAAGCAGAACTTCTTCGAGGAGTCCGTGCGCGTCCCGCTGCTCTTCCGCCTGCCCGGCCGGATCGAGGCCGGCGTGGCGCGGCGCGATCCGGTGGCGCTGCTGGACCTGTTCCCGACCTTCTGCGAACTCGCCGGGGTGGCCGCGCCCGGCGGCCTGGAGGGGCGATCCCTGGCGCCGGTGCTGCGCGACGCCGCGGCGTCGGAGCCGACACGGCCGGTCTTCAGCGAGTACTACGACTGGGGCATGCCCGAACGCATGGTGCGCCAGGGCCCCTGGAAATACATGTACGCCGTGGACGACATCTGCCAGCTTTACAACCTGGATGCGGATCCGCGCGAGACCCACAACCGCATCGACGATCCTGCCTGCCGGGAACAGGTGCGGCGGCTGCATGCCTTGGCCATCGACGGCTGGACGCCGCCGGATATGCGCACGGTGCGGCACGGCGGCGCGTGGAACCGGATTGACGCCCCGACCTCCGCGCGCCTGATGAACGAATGGACCGCCGCCCGGCGGCGGATCCGGTACGAGACTGCGAGGGCTCCATGAGCGACCAACCCAACATCCTGCTGCTGATGACCGATCAGCAACGCGGCGACTGCCTCGGCATCGCGGGCCATCCCGTGGTACAGACGCCGTACCTGGATCACCTGGCCGCCAGCGGTACGCGCTTTCGGCGCGCCTACACCGCCTGCCCGGTCTGCATCCCCGCCCGGCGCACGCTGATGACCGGGCAGACCCCCTTCCACCACGGCGTGATGATGAACTACGACACGCGCCTGGAGGGGCCGACCCTGCCGGGCGAGCTGACCCGGGCTGGCTACCAGGCGCACCTGGTGGGCAAACTTCACCTCTGGCCCCACCGCAAGCTGCATGGCTTCTCGTCGGCCGACTGGTCGGATGGTCCTGGCCACGGCGGCGACTACGACACCTGGCTGGTCGAACAGGGGGTCCTGCAGCCCCACGCGGGACTGAGTCACGGCGCCGACCGCAACGGGTATGTGGCCCGGCCCTGGCACCTCGAGGAGCGCCTGCACTTCACCAACTGGTGCGCCGACAAGGCCCTGGAGTTCCTGCGGCGGCGCGACCCCACGGTGCCCTTCTTCCTGAACGTCAGCTTTCACCAGCCACACCAGCCGTGTTGCCCGCCGCAGGCCTATTACGACCGCTACCTGCAGCAGGATCTTGGCGAGCCGTACGTGGGCGCGTGGGCCAGGGTCTACGACGACCCGCAACGGGGCCTGCCGGTGGCCGCCTGGCGGGCCGCCCTGCCGCCGCAGGTGCTTCGGCAGTACCGTGCGGGCTACTATGGATGCATCAACCACATTGACGACCAGATCGGACGCATCCTGCAGCATGTGCCCGGCAACACGATCATTGTCTTCCTCTCGGACCACGGCGAGATGCTGGGCGACCACCAGTGGATCCGCAAGCGCAACGCCTTCGAGCCCTCCGCGCACATTCCCCTGATCATCCGCCTGCCGCGGCACCTGCAACGCGCGCCGCAGGTGCGCGACGAGCCGGTCGAACTGATGGACGTGATGCCCACTTTGCTGGAGGCGGCCGGCGTGCCGATTCCCGCGACAGTCGACGGCGCCAGCCTGCTGGGCCTGGCGAACGGACGCTCGCAGGCCTGGCGCGACTATCTCCACGGTGAATGTGCGGATGTGCCCAGCCTGGGCAGCGGCATGCAGTATGTGACCGATGGCCGGCAGAAGTACATCTGGTATCCCGGCACCGGCGCCGAGCAGTACTTCGATCTCGAGCACGACCCGCGTGAGATGGTGAACCGGGTCGACCACCCGGCCTGCGAAGCCGCGGTGGCGGTCTGGCGGCAAAGGCTGGTTGAGCGCCTCGCTGGCCGCCCCGAGGGGTTCACGGACGGGACGCGTCTGTGTCCCATCGGCAGGGCGAGTCCGTTTGTCCGGCCCGGATTGGAGCGTCAGGGGTGACCGGGCGCCGCGCGAGCGACCCGCTTTGGATTGCCTTTTCCGGCCGGCCATGCGAACGTGTCGGGGCTTGGGCAGGGCAGGTTCTGTGAAGTGCCAGGCAGGAGAGACGACCATGAAGATGGCAAGGGTGACGCGCGTGCTGGCGGGTATTGTCATGGTGTTGGCTGCGGGGCTGGCGTTGCCGGCCGCGGCCAAGGACAAGTGGCAGGCGTTGGGCGAGTTCCAGGCGCGGGGCGATGCCAAGGAGGTTGCCGTTAACCGCGTCTGCGCCACGTGCGAAATCGAGGTGCTGGAGGGGTCGGTGATCATCCAGACATTCGTGATTCGAGAAGGCGGTCAGAAGACGCCGATCACGGTCGCCCAGCGGTTCGAGAAGGGGCAGAAGCACGCGATCGATCTGGGGGTCAAGCGGCTGATCACGGGTTTTCGCATCAGCGATGGGGCGGGCGGCCGCTATCGCGTACAGGTGCGCTGAGGCGGGCGGCGGGCCGCGCCCGGACGCTGGAACACGGCCGCCACGGCCCCTCATGCCCATGTGGCGCAGCGCGGAGCAAGGTAGGGGATCTACGGGACCTACGGGACCGCCCCGGCGCTGACCCGGCGGTCCGGTAAGGCCCGCCGCTTCTGGAGAGGCGAATGTCAATAAGCACACTGAAAATCACCACCCAGCCGCTGACTGCCCGACCGCTGGTCGGACTGGGCGTCCAGGCCGACGGCGTCCTCTACCATGCCGGCTGCATGGAGGCGTTCAAGCTTACGCCGGCCGATCTCGACCTCTTCGAGCAGCGCGTCCGGCAGCTCAACCCGGCCATCACGCGGACCTTCGTGGACGTCGCCTGGTTCAACCCGTCGCTCGACGGCAAGAGCTTCATCTGGACCACGCCCGAGTACGGCAACCTCGTCCGGATGCTCCGGCTGATCGACAGTCTGGGCGGCAAGCAGAACCTCGTCTGTTTCCAGCCGGCCGATGTGGCGGCGGCGCAGCTCCCGCTGCTGCTGGACGCCATGGCCGGCCTGGTCGAGCACCTGCGGGCCGCCGAGGGCATTGCCAGCGTCCGTTGGATCACGCTCTTCAACGAGCCCGACAGTTTCGTGCCGCATGAGTCCCCCCTGTACCGTCAGGTCTTCGGCGACCGGATCGACAAGGCCAACAAGACCTGGCCGGACTTTGTCGCCGCCAGCCGCTACGCCGTGGAACTGCTGCAGCAGCGCGGCCTGGCGCCGGACGTGCGCCTGGCGACGCCCGACTGCGTCTGGGGCCATCCGATGCGCGTCGAACGGCTGACCCTGGCCGCGCGCGACCTGGCGGGTGTCGACGTCGACTTCGCCTATCACAACTACAATCCCGAATGGCTCGACTTCTACACGGGCAACCCGAGCTTTGCCTATCACGGCGTCCGCGCGGAGACGCGCCTGTTCCGCGAGATCGTCGGTCCGGACCGTCAGCTGGTCTGCTGGGAGTTCAACGGCGCCGGCAAGCACTTCGGCCACGCCTTCCCGGGCGTGGGCCGCTTCGGCGAGGACCTGCTCGGTTCGGTGCAGCACGCGGCCGACATCACCGACAAGATTCTGATTGCTCTCTCCGAAGGCACGGACGGCATGTGCCTGTGGTGCATTGGCGACGGACCGTACTGGCCGTGGGTCAAGGAGCCCCACATGGAGTTCGGCCTCTACCGCTGGAAGCGCTACGGCTGGGAACCCAAGCCCCACTGGTACTACTTCGCCGCGCTCTGCCGGCAGATCCGGCCGGGTATGCAGCGCCTGCAGGTGGGCGGCCTGCGCGACGACGGTGCGGTCAATGCCCTGGCCGTGAGTTTCGCCGGCCAGCTGAGCGTGGCGGTCGTCAACAAGACGCCCCTGGCGCAGTCCGTGCGAGTGCAGTTGCCGGGCTCTGCGCGCGCCGCCACGCTGTTGCGCGTCCATCCCGGGGCGTTCCCCACGGCGGACCTGGCGCCCATCAGCCGGACCGAACCGGTGGCGCTGACCGGGACGGGTGCCGCCGACCTGGCGCTGCATCCGCACGAACTGGCATTTCTGCAGGTTGCCGCGCCGACCGAGTGATGGGCGTGCAGTGAGCGGCACCAAGGAACTGGCGGGCAATATGGTATCGAATCTGGACCTCGGACGCGGCGTGAACCTGGGCGGCTGGCTGTCGCAGGCCCCGGACCGCGACGAACACCGCGCGGCCTTCATCACGCGCGACGATTTCGCGCGCCTCGCGGGGTGGAGGTTTGACAACGTCCGGCTGCCCTTCGACTATCCGCTGATCTGTCCGGGCGATGACGGCGGCACCCTGCGCGAAGCGGGTCTGGCGTGGATCGACACGGGCCTGGTCTGGGCTGAGCAGGCGGGGCTGAAGGCCGTTCTGGACATGCACCAGCTTCCCGGCTACGGCTTCATGGACCCGGTGAACAACCCCGGCGCGACGCCGCCGCTCTTCACCGATGCCGGCAAGCAAGCGCAGTTCTGCGGCCTGTGGCGTACGCTGGCCCGGCGCTACCTGGGGCGCTTTCCGAACCTGGCCTTCGAGCTGGCCAACGAAATTGCGGCACCGTCAGCCGCGCAGTGGAATGTGCTGGCCGCGCGGGCAGCGAAGGCCATCCGCGAGGTCGATGCCGCGCGACCGATTGTGGTCGGCAGCAACTGCTGGAACGTCTGCAGCACCTTTACCGAACTGGCGGCGATCGACGACCCGAATATCATCTACAACTTCCACTTCTACAATCCGTTCCCCTTCACGCACCAGCACGCCTCGTGGAGCCCGGAGATGGTCTACTACGGGCAGACGGTCCGCTACCCCGGTAATGCGCCCGGACTGCGGGCGGCCGCCGGGCGCGCCGGAGCCGAGGGCAAGGGGCACATTGCCGGTATGTTGCGCAACCTGGCCGGCTTCTTCGAGGACCGGCACAGCGACCTGGGCCACCTGCGCGAGTTGATGGCGCCGGCCTTTGCGTTCGCCAAAGCCCACCGCGTGCCGCTCTACTGCGGCGAGTTCGGCGTGATCGACCGGGCGCCGGCTGAGGACGCCCGGCGGTGGTACCGCGACACCCTGCAGATCTTCGCCGAGAACGGGGTGGGCTGGTCGGTGTGGTCCTACAAGGGCATGGGCTTCGGGATTGTGGATCGCGCCGGCGCGGTCCGGGACCCGGAACTGCTCGCCACGCTGCGCGATGCCCCGAGGGGAATCTAGAGGAACAGAATCATGACGACTATTGAGAAACACCAACGCGTGCTGACGCTGGGCGATGGACGATTCAGCTTCAAGGCCGCCGGCAAGAACCTGGGCTGGGACCGGATTGGCTTCACGCTCGGCACCCATCACGGTACGGGCAAGGGCGGGTTCGAGTACTACACCCACACCGGACCAGAACGCTTTGGCGGCACGACGGTGCAACCCGTGGCCGACGGCCTGGAGATGCACGGAAAGTACGGCGCCCCGGGCCTTGAGGAGACTATTGTCTTCCGCCTGCTCGACAACGGCGCCTTGCGCGTGGCGCGGCACATCCACAACCGGGCCGCGGTTTCGCACGTGGTATTGAGCGCCTCGGCCGGCGGGGTGGGGGGGCTGGGCGGCCCGGTCTTCAGCGACAACCACATCTGGCGCGCCCGCTACTGTCACATGGACAACGTTCGCACCGAGAAGTTCCCCTGGTGTCGTCCGGAGTATCCCTACGTGCGGCCCCTGCCCAAGAGCGATACGGTCTTCGGCAATCAGGAGAGCCAGGCGGTGCCGGCCATGATCCTCACCAACGACACCTACAGCCAGGTGCTGCTCGAGGGTCAGTTGCGCCAGGACCGCACCCGCGCGGAGTGGACGTTGGCGGCCGGGGCCGGGCAGCCCGTGCGGACCTGCGAGCTGCGCTGGGCGATGTATACTGGCGGGTTCGAGCTGGCGCCGGGTGGGAGCCTCGAACTGGAGCCGATCTACTACCAGATCCTGGAGCAGAGCCATCCCCAGCACTGCTGGCAGGATTATTTCGCGGCCGTGGCGCGCGAGAACATGCTCCTGCGCGACGACAACGTGCTGCTGACCAAGGCCTTCTATTGCTCGTGGAACTACGGCGTATTCCAGGACATCTCCGAGGAGAGTCTGCTCCAGACGGCGCGCCACGTCGCCCGGCACATGCCGAACGTGAAGCACTTCCTGATCGACGGTGGCTGGCAGAGCCGCGAGGCTGTGAGCTGCCCGTCCTGCGCGAACTTCTACCTGCCCGAGGCGCAGTGGCACGACGCGGCGCGGTTTCCCAACGGCATGAAGGCCATGGCGGACCAGATCCGCGCCACCGGCCTGACGCCCGCCATCTGGTGGACCCCGTCGGTGGGACTCCACTCCCGCTTGGCGCAAGAGCACCCGGAGTGGCTGGCCAAGGACGCCAATGGCAACGTCTACCGCATTGGTGACTCGGGCTACCTGGACTATTCGCAAGCGCCCGCCCAGGCCTACTTGCGTCGCGTCTTCACGATCCTCTTCAAGGAGTGGGGCTACGAAGCCATGAAGATGGACTTCTGGTGCCAGGGCGTGGAGTCCGAGCACATCCGCTTCGCCACCGGCAGCGGCATCCAGTGGCGCGACTGGTTGCTCGGCACGATCCGCGAATACCTGCCCCAGGACGGATTCCTGATGACCTGCGTGGCGGTGGCCATGGGCAACCCCTTCCTGGGCAAGGCCGCCAGTACGTATCGCTGCTCAATCGACGTCGGGGCCTGCCACTGGCACGAGCATGTCACCGGTTCGATCTGGAACCAACCGTTGCTGTCGATTCCCGGCAACCGCACCTGCCTGCTGAACGTCGACGGTCTGGGCTGGAACCCCAAGCTCTCCGACGGCGAGAACCTGCACCGCCTGACTTACGGGTTCATCACCATGGGCAGCCTGGAGGTCGACGGCCGACTGGAACAACTGCCGGCCGACAAGACCGCCCTGCTGAATCGGCTGCTGGCCGACATGGATCGCGGTCACCCGGTGACTTGCCCCGATGACGATGCCTACACGGGCAAGCCGTTGCCGAAGTGCCTCTACGTGGACTACCCGGCTGGTAGCCGCACGGCCCGACGCGGGGTCGCCAAGCACATCGCGCTCTTCAACTGGACCGACACCCCACAGTATGTCGGCTACCCGGCCGCCGCGCTCGGTCTGAGCGGAACCATCACGGTCCGCAACTTCTGGACCGACGCCCAGGTGACATTCGACGACGGCAGCGTCTGCGAACTGCTGCCACCGCGCGCGGCCCGACTCTACGAGGTCCCGGCGTAAGGTTCCCCGCAGTGGCGTGAGTGGGGACGGCGGCAAGCGGTATCCCGCGCGACGCCGCTCTTGTCTCGCTTCGCCACGAGTTCCGCCGGAGCCCGAGGGGACCGTGAATCTGCGCGTCGCGATACGCTCGCATCTGCCGGTCGGCTCCAATCGTGGCACGGGCTTTCAGCCCGTAGCCGTGAGCTCGATGCGGACAGAATCGCGGCAGACGGTGCGACGCGCGTCCCCGCGCCACGCTCGCCCTGTGGCGCACGTCGGCCCGACGTGCGTCCCGATGGGTAGGGGTGCCCCAGGCCCTTGATGCAGCCGGTCGGCCAACGACCAGCCGCGGTTTGAACCGTAATGCGCGGGAACCGCGGACGGCAGTTTCAAGTTATGGACGAGGGCACGTTATAGGCAAGTGAATTTCCGGCGCGTGCGGGTGAGCGACGACTCGTGTATGATCTGGCCGTGACCCGTACCCCACAGGTACCATGGCCACCATGGGCGGGGCGGACGGGAGCGTGGACTGAGGCCGGGACTTGGCCGGAGAAAGCTGGAGTGCGCGCATGATGGCGACGTGTCGTGTGACGGATCAACCGGCGTTCCGCGTGGATGAGCGGTTGCTGGGACAGAACCTCGAGTTGTGCCTGGACCTTGTGCCAGGGCTGCTGTCGGAGCGGCTGGACAATCCGTTCTTCTATGGCGCGGGCGACTGGCAGACGCGCGTAGCGGCCGGCTGGCAGCCGGCCTGGCACTACAACAGTCCGAGCGTACGCTTCGACCTGACCCTCGGCATGGCCCTGTCAGGCTGGCAGAGTCAGCTCATTCATAACCACGGCGGCCAGGAGGGCGGCATCTGCCAGATCGGGCGCTACATCCGCAAGGGTGAGCGGTTGCGCGTCGTGGTGTGGGCCCGGGCGCAGCACCAGCCCGCCACGCTCAAGGTCGGGTTGCGGCCCCTGCAGTCATCCCTGCCCGGCTATGGCACGGCCACGATCGCCGTGGACGCCTGCTACTGGAAGCGCTACGAGGCTTCTCTTGACGCGCCGGTAGATGACGTCAACGCCGTGTTCTTCTGCGTCATGCCGGCTGCCGGCATGGTGTGGATCGACCAGATGCACCTGCAGCCCGCCGACGAGGGGCATTTGCGTCGCGAGATGGTGGAGACCTTCCAGGCCATGCGGATGGGGCCGCTGCGCTTCCCGGGCGGCCACGCCTCCAGCGCCTACCACTGGCGCCACGGCATTGGTCCGCTGCACCTTCGACCGCACCTGCCGGAGGCCGAGTTCCGCTTTCCCGAAGGCATGCGCTACGACTTCGGCACCGACGAGTACCTGGCCCTGTGCCGCGATCTCGACATCATCCCGCAGATCACGGTCAACATCGGCACCGGCACGCCGGACGAGGCCGGCGAGTGGGCGGCATACTGCTGGCAGTGGTGGCAGCGCCAGGGCCGGACGCCGCCCCGGATGTACTGGCAGGTCGGCAACGAGACCTACCTGGCGCAGGAGGTGGGCAACTGCACACCCGAGATGTATGTCCAGACACTGCGCGAGTTCGTGCCGCGCATCCGTCAGGGCTACCCTTCATGCCGCATCATCGTGATGGCGTCGAGCGGCTGCTCGAATCTCGCGCCCGGCTGGAACCCCTGGCGCCCCGTTGTGCTGGACCAGGCGGAGCCCGAACTTTACGACGTGATCGACGTGCACAGCTACACCGGCGTGCCGCACGACGCGACCGGCCCGGCCCGGCAGGAGGCCCTGGTGACGGCCGCGGCGGGCATGGCTCGCAGCGTCACCGAGGCGGCCGCCGACCTCGCGACGCGCGGACTGGACAAACTGGGCAAGACCGTGGCCATTACCGAGTGGAACCTCTGGCGCTCGGCCAGCCACCACGACGGACTGGGGTTCTTCGAGCCGTACGATGTCGAACACGCGCTCTTCACGGCGCTGATGCTGAACCATTGGGTCCGTCTCGGCGACCGGCTGGAGCTGGCCAACTTCTACAACCTGGTCAACGTGATGGGCATCATCATCTCGAAGGGCAGCCGGTTCCAGGCGACCTGTGTGGTCGATCTGTTCAAGTTCTACCGCGGCGCATTTCCGGGCACCGTGCGACCGCTCGAAATCCGGTCGCCCGCGATTGCCGGGGCTGTCAGCCCGGCCATCGATGGCGTGTGCATCGAGGGCGACGTGCTGCACCTGCTGCTGGTCAATCGCGACAGTGCCCAGGCAATCGAGTTTGAGCTGCCGCCGGAAATGCGGGGCGCGACACAGGCCTTGACCCTGCGCGGCACCACGCCCTTCGACGAGGGCTTCGCGACGGAGACAACGGCCCTGCGGTCGGGTGGGATCATCACGCTGCCGCCGTTATCGATCACGCATGTCTGGTAGCGGTAGTCGGGGCTGTTGTACCCGTCATCGGCGCGACGGCGGCCGGTGTGGCACCGTGCCGCCGGTTTGGCAATGCCCTCAGTGATGTCAGTCGATGCCGGCCATCACAGGCATCATGCCAAGTCCACGACCGCCAACTTGGCTTGGCGGGCCAAGGCACGCTGGCGCTCATCGAAGGTCAGGAACTCGGTGGCGCCAATCTGTACGGCGCACGCCACGTGAAGAATGTCCATCGTGCGGCACCCCAGCCGAATGGTTTCCGCACTGAGTGTCCGGTATGTAGAGCTTCAGCAGCGCGCTGGTGTCCAGGTACAGCATGGCTACCACCACCCCTCGCGGTCTGCTGCAAGGGTCTCTTCAGCCGTGTGGCCGGATGACGGGATTGCCGTGGCCAGATGATCCTCCCATCGCAGAATCCTCCGCGGCACCGTGGAAACGATCCGGACAGCCGGGCGACCACGGTTGACGACTTCGAAGGTCTCGCCACGCCGCACTTGGGCCTCTACTTCCGCCCAATGCGCCTTCATTTCACGCACAGTGATCGTCTACATGACAACAGCATAGGCTTATGAGTCTCATTCTGTCAACCGGCAGGAATACATAGTGCGAATCATCAGTGTGCCCACGGGGTGGGCAAGGAGACCGAGAGCCGCTTTTACGGATGCAGCGCGTCCGTTCTTCGCACACCTTCTTGCGCGAGGAAAGGACAACAACTTCAAGTTACGGACGAGCCTGCCGCGCGGCTGCGCCGCGAATGATCGCGGGGGTAACTGCGGCTGAGTGTCTGATCGGCTATCG
>CAZZCT010000011.1:0-9711 GCA_964652365.1 uncultured Lentisphaerales bacterium | reverse complement strand
CTGCGCCGCGAATGATCGCGGGGGTAACTGCGGCTGAGTGTCTGATCGGCTATCGCGCTCGTCCTCGTCGTCGTCCTCGGGAATCGAGTACACCTACGAGGACGACGACGACGAGACGATCGAGCACGCGAGTCGGCGGTCTGAGGTGGAACTGCGTTGGCACCGTGGGGCACCCGGCAGGTGGGTCAAGGACCTGATCCGCCTCCATCGCTTCACTTCGGCGGCGGGCCGACTGGCAGCGTGCTCCAGTGAGTCTGCCACTGGCCATCGTCCTCGAACCGCGGGTGCGACATGACCGATAGGAGGCCTACGATGCTCTGGCCATCGGGCGCCAGGAAGGCGCGCAGGCACTTGAGGTTGTCCTCGTGGTCGCGGCGGATGATCTCGGGCTGGCGCCCGTAGAGCTGCCATTGCAGGCCGTCGGTTGAGTAGAAGTGCCAGATCGCGTCGGGCGGCCAGCGGTCGCTGAGCCACAGGTGCCACTCGGTCGGGCTCACGCGCAGCACGTTCGGGAAGGGGCCGACCGACTGGCCGCCGGCCGACGGGATGTCCGGCGTCAGTTGGCGGATGCGGCCCGCGGCATCTCGCAGGAAGCTCCATTCCCCCTCCAGCCGCGCAGCCTGCAGCGCCACGACTGAGCTCGGGTTCTCGCCGTAGCCGTTCAGGTAGATGCGCCAGCTTCCGTCGGCCAGGCGCAGGATCGTGCCGCCGTCGCTCCAGACCCGCCGCCGCAGGGTCTCCGCCGCCGGCTCACCCTTGAGCTTGCCCAGGTATTTCCAGGTGCCCGGCCGACCGGTGGGCGAGGTGATCAGAGCCGGGTGCAGGTAGTGGCCGCGATACTCCGGATGGCTGCAAACCAGACCGACATAGCCGGCCTGCGGGTCGTACGAGATGAACGTGCGCGTGAAGGCGCGGCCCGGGGCCGGACCGGGCTGGCCGTCCGGGCGCGGCACATCGTCGATCAGCTCGCGCATGACCAGCACCGTCTCCGGTGCGCCGAGCGCGTCCAGTGACGTGCCGCGGCGGACCGTCAGGGTCTCGACCTTGCGGCTCTGGTCGTCCTCCTGCGCGGCGTTGGCCGGGCAGCCGCGCCAGAACTCAAGCACGCCGTCGCGCACGGTCACCGAGACATAGGCGCCCAACAGGTCGCCGGACGCGAACGGCGTCTTCCAGTAGCGCACGAACTCCGGTGCGCGCGTCGGGGGTTCGGCGGCCGCGACCGCTGCGGCAGCGAGCGCCGCGGCCAGGAACGTCAGGTGGCGATGGGCGGACATAGGGACTCCAGAAGATCCTTCTCGTCTCGGTTACGTATCACGTTGCTGAATTTCTTCGGCTCATCGCATGCGAACCGTTTCCACGCGGGAAAAATGGAATAACGGTTGCCCAATGTCAACGCATTGTCATCAGGATGTGCGCCGAGCAGCCGTTCACGCCATGCAAGAATGCGTGCGACCCGTCGCGCGCGAAGTGGGTGAGCCCAGGCCCTTTGGGGCACCCGCCGGGCGGGTCAAGGGCCTGACCCGCCCCTACCCGGTGCATTCCAGCGGCCGAGGGGTGCTGATGCATCCGTCTGGCGCTCGCGCACGCTCCGCAGCGAGCTCGGATGCTTTGCGCGCTCCGGTCACGCCCGAATCCGCGCTTCCTGTCCGACCCGTCGGCGATGTATCTTGACCCGCGTGCCGGGTCTGTGGGCGCCGGTGCCACGCATACGGGTACGAACCCGCAACGGAAAGGGACGGACAGCATGGGAAGCCGAGTTGCCATCATCACCGGGGCCGCACGCGGCATCGGGTACGGAGTCGCCACCTGCCTGGCGCGCCAGGGCTGCGCGATTGTGATTGCAGACATGAACGCTGAAACAGCCCAGCAGTCTGCGGCGACCCTCGCCCGCGAGGCGGGCGTTCCGACCGTGGGAGTGGCCTGCGACATCACGGTGCGCACGCAGGTCGAAGCCCTGGTGCAGCAGACTCTGCAGCGCTTCGGGCAGATCGACATCCTGGTAAACAACGCCGGCATCTGCCCGTTTGTGGACATCATGGAGATGGGCGAGGCGATGTTCAAGCGGACCCTGGACGTGAATCTCACCGGCGCGTTCCACTGCACGCAGCTTGTGGGCAAGGAGATGATCGCGCGCAAGACCAAGGGTCGGATCGTCTTCATCACCTCACTGGCGGTCAATGTGACCGGCGCGGCGCAGGGCGACTACGCCGCCTCCAAGGCCGGGCTGCACATGCTGATGAAGAGCTTCGCGATCGCACTGGGCCCGCACGGCATCACCTGCAACGCCGTGGCTCCGGGCATGATCCTCACCGACATGACCCGCTTCCACTGGGAGAAGCCGGAGCCGGCGGCCTTCATCAAGCAGCGCGTCCCGGTCGGGCGCATCGGTACGCCCGAGGACATCGGCCGCGCCGTGGCGCTTCTGTGCAGCGAGACGGCCGATTACATCAACGGCGTCGGCCTGATCGTCGACGGCGGGCACCAGGCGGTGTGCGCATGAAGATCGACCTCACCCATCGCGTGGCAGTGGTGACCGGTGCTACCGGAGAACTCGGCCGTGTCATCGCCCGCACCCTGACCGCCTGCGGCGCGCGCGTAGCCATCCACTACCACCAGGCGGCCGACAAAGCCGCGGCCCTGCAGCAGGAGTTGCCCGGCTCGTATGTGGTTCAGGCCGATGTGACCCGCGAGGTCGACATCCTGCGCATGCGCGATGACGTGCAGCGGCAGCTTGGACCGCCGGACATCATCGTCAACAACGCCGTCATCCAGTATGCCTGGGTGCGCGTGCTGGAGCAGTCGCCGCAGGACTACCGCTCGCAGTTTGAGAGTTGCGTGCTGCACAATGTGCTGATGGCGCAGGCATTTGTGCCGGCCATGATCGCGAAGCACTGGGGCCGCGTGATCGCGATCAATACCGAGTGTGCCATGCAGAACCTGCCGAGCCAGTCGGCCTACGCGTCTGGCAAGCGCGGCATGGATGGCGTGCTGCGCGTCCTGGCCAAGGAGGTCGGCGAGCACGGCATCACCGTCAACCAGGTGGCCCCGGGCTGGATGGTCAGCGAGAGCCGTCCCGAGGAGGGCCGCTCGGAGGCTTACCGCAACGGCGTGCCCCTGAAGCGCTTCGGTCACGATCAGGACATTGCCAACGCCGTGGCCTTTCTCGCCAGCGACCTGGCCGGGTTCATCAGCGGCGTCTACCTGCCGGTCTGCGGCGGCAACGTGATGCCGGCGATCTGATGACCGGGCACCGCCCAGCCAAGCCGGGACCGCCCGAAGCCGCGGCCGCCAAAGTCGCCGCGCGGCGGCTCTCGGCGCGGAGCCGGCGGCCTGACCGGTCCGGGGTCGACATTCTCTTTGAAGACGGCGACCTGATCGTGATCAACAAGCCGGCGGGGTTGCTGACCATTGCCACGGAGAAGGAGCGCCACCGCACGGCCTATGCGGTGTTATCCGAACACGTGCGGCGCCAGCGCGCCGGGCGGCTGTTCATCGTGCACCGCCTGGACCGCGAGGCATCGGGTCTGCTGGTTTTCGCCAAGTCCGAGGAGTCCAAGATCGATCTGCAGGAGCAGTTCAAGGACCACTCGGCGGGACGCACCTACGTCGCGGTTACGGAAGGCCGCATCCCCCGCGACGCCTTCACGATCGAGACCCTGCTCGCGGAGAACGCCGCCTTTCGCTGCTACGTCACGCGCGACCCCGCCAAGGGCAAGCGGGCGGTGACGCATGTGACCGTCCTGCGGCGCGCGGCGCGGCGCACCCTGGTGGAAGTGCGGCTGGAGACGGGCCGCAAGCACCAGATCCGGGTGCACCTGGCCGAGGCGGGTTACCCGATCGTCGGCGACCCGGTCTATGGCGCCGGACGCAGTCCGATCCGGCGCATGGCGCTGCACGGGGCAAGGCTGACGTTCCGGCATCCGCGCACGGGTCAGCCGATGGTCTTTTCCGCGCCGATGCCGCCTGAGTTCGAAGATTTCCCGTTCTGAAAGACTTAAGACGGTGATTCGCATGCAACCCAAATGAACCCCAAGGACGCCAAGTATTCACGATTTCTTGGCGCTCTTGGCGGTTCGGTTTTTTGTTATCTGCGGGGGCGGCGTGGTGCGCCCTTTTTCAAGTGGCGTTATTGTCCGCACCCGGCTACCTTTACGCGGTGACATGCCTCCTGTCGCGGGGTGCTGACCCGTGGGTCGCCCGCAGCGAACGCGCGCGGTGCCGCACGGCGCGCCGGCCGGGTGGAGGTGTCACGGGAGATTCTGCAACATGGAGATGACCAGCCGGCAACGGTTCATCCAGACGCTCCAGTTCGGCCGGCCTGACGTGGTGCCGCTGACGCCCGGACACGGTCGGCGGTCCACGCTGGAAGCCTGGCACCGCCAGGGTTTGCCAGCCGACGTCGGCGACTACAACGAGTATGCCTACCGTCTGGCTGGCGGCACACGGCCCTGGCCCAAGGGCGGACCCGGCTTCTGGGTCAATGAGCGCATGATCCCGCAGTTCGAGGAGCGGATCATCGAGGAGCGAAGCGACTCGCGTGTGGTGCAGGACTGGAAGGGCAACATCTGCGAGATTGGCAAGGAGTTCGACTGCTCCTACCTGCGTAACGCGATCGACTTCGTCACGCGCCGCTGGATCAAGTGTCCGGTCGAGACGCACGCCGACTGGGAGGCGATGCGGCAGCGCTACGATGCCGCGACACCCGAGCGCCTGCCGGCCGACGCCCCGCAACTGGGGGCACAACTGCGCGACCGCGACTGGCCCATCACGATCCATTTCTCCGGCCCCTTCTGGCAACTGCGCGAGTGGCTGGGGTTCGAGAATCTCTGCCTGTTGTTTCATGACGACCCCGTCTGGCTGGCGGAGATGATCGGCTTCTGGAGCGACCACGTGGCCGCCCTGCTGGAACGCGCCTTCGCGCACGTTGTGCCGGACATGGTGCACCTGTCCGAAGACATGGCCTACAAGTGCTTCTCGATGGTGTCGCCGGCCATGGCGCGCGAGTTCCTGCTGCCGGTGTGGCAGCGGTGGGGCGCGATCGCCGGCCGCGCCGGGGTGCCGCTCTACGGCATGGACTCCGACGGCTACGTGGGCGAACTGATTCCGCTCTGGATCGAGGCGGGCATCAACGTCTGCGATCCGATGGAGGTGGCGGCTGGCAACGACATCGTGGCCTTCCGGCGCGAGTTCGGCCGCCACATGGCCTTCATGGGCGGCGTTGACAAGCGCACCATGGCCCGGGGCGGCGCGGCCCTGGAGCGCGAGATCGCGCGCCTGCGCCCGCTGATCGTGGAGGGCGGGTTTATTCCGAGCTGCGATCACGGTGTGCCCAGCGACGTGTCGTGGCCCCATTACGCGCACTATGTCCGCCTATTGGCCGAGGCCACGGGCTGGCTGTAACTGGCTCCCTTGTATTGTTGGAGGCTCTTGCAGAACCCCTGCAAGAGCCGGGATACAGGGTTCAGGGTGTCAGGGTTCAGGCGGAAATCGCATCCTGAACCCCGAACCCTGAACCCTCCGCTTGCAGAAACGCGAGGTTCTGCAGGCGCATCGTTGGGTAGCAAGATGCATCACAACTCTGCCGCGAGCTTTGTCGACTAAGTGCGCGACAAGGTGCGCGACAGGGATTGCACCACGGGCGAATCGACGCCTTAGGAGACGAAACGCATGAGTCGCACGATCGGCATGGATACCATCTGCCTGCGCCCCACACCGCGCCTGGCGCATACCGAATACTCGATGAACTACCACGCGAGTTACCTCGCGAAGCTCGGACGGCCCATTGAGCAGGCGTGGGACTTCGATTTTGCCTGGTGTGTGAACGACGGTCCCGTCAACTGGGCCCAGCAGGGCCGCTGCACCGACATGGGCCACGCCGAGTATGCCGCCGATGGCAGTGACCTGCGGACCGGGCAGCCGTGTCCCTTCGAGGACGTGGAGGAGGTCTACGCGTTCGACCCCACGAAGGAGTACGGCCTGCCCGGGCATCGCGAACTGGTGCGGTACTACGAAGACTGGTACCAGAAGACCCAGGCCGCCTGCCCGGAACAGGTCGTCACCGGCGGGTACTACAAGACCGTGATCTCCGGTGCGCTCCAGATCTTCGGCTGGGACATGCTCCTGCAGGCCGCGGCTGATCAGGCTCGGTTCGCGCGCGTGTTGGAGCGGATCGGGAATTACACGCTCCACTACGCCCGGGCCTGGGCCGAGACGTCGATCGAGGCTTATATCCAGCATGACGACATGGTCTGGACCGCCGGCCCGTTCCTGGACCCCAAGTTCTACCGCGGCGTGATCTTCCCCCTGTACCGCCAGCTCTGGGAGCCGCTGCGCAAGGCCGGCAAGAAGGTGCTGTACTGCTCCGACGGCACGTTCACGATGTTCATGGAGGACGTCGCCGCCTGCGGCGCCGAGGGCTTCATCTTCGAACCCACCAACGATCTGGATTGGGTCTGCCGGCGGTTCGGGCGCACCCATTGCATCGTGGGCAGCAAGGTGGACTGCCGCACCATGGCGCTCGGCACGTGGGAGCAGGTGCAGGCGGAGATGGACGCCACCCTGGCACTGGCCAGGCAGTGCCCGGGCTTCATGTGGGCCGTGGGCAACCACATTCCGGCCAATGTTTCCGACGCGACGTGTGACCGCTATATGAACTACCTGCGTGCGCACTGGCAGCGCTAAAGTTCTCGTTCCGAGGCGCTTGCAGAACCCCTGCAAGAGCCGGGAAACAGGGTTCCGGGGGAGACCGGTCGTGCAAGAGCCTCGGTCACTCTGCACTGGCCTGCAGGTACGCGCTTTCGAGATCCGAGCCGCGGTGGATCTCCAGGATCCGGATGCCGGCGTGCAGCAGGATCGGCAAGGCGCGGGCGTTGATCGTGGCGGTCGTCAGGTCGGTCGGAAAGGTGGCGATCAGCTGGTCGGCGGCCGCCTCCCAGGCGGCCGCCGGCACGGCGGTGCGCAGGGCCTCCAGCGGCAGCGGCCCCGGTTCGATCATGAACACCACGCGGTGGCTGCGGCGCGTGATATGGTCGAGGGAGTCCTGTCGCACCAGGCGGCCATGCTCCACGAAGGCCACGTGGTCGCAGAGGGCCTCGATGTCGGCCAGGTTGTGCGAGCTGATGACCACCGCCTGCCGGCCGCGGCGTTCGCGGATCAGGTCGCGGATGCGGGCGGCCTCGCGCGGGTCGAGCCCGTTCAGTGGTTCGTCGAGCAGCACCAGGTCGGGCAGGCCCAGGAAGGCCTGCGCGATCGTCAGACGCCGCGTCATGCCGTGCGAGAGCGTGCGCACCGGCGACTGGCGACGGTCGGTGAGGTGGACCCACTCGAGCAGGTCGTCGACGGCCCGTGCCAGGGCGGCGCCGGTCAATCCCTGAAGGCCGCCATAGTAACGCAACAACTCGGCCACCCGCGCGTGCGGCGGCAGGCGCGCGTCCTGTGGCAACAGGCTGACCCGCCCGCGGTGGCGAGCCGGTTGAAAAGGCCCGTCGCCCAGGACATCGATGCTCCCCTCCGACGGGCGCAGGAGCCCGACTGCGACGGCCATGGCCGTGGTCTTGCCGGCGCCGTTGCTGCCGACGAGTCCGAAGATCGAGCCGGCCGGCACCTGCAGGTCCAGCCCGTCCAGCGCCCGCAGGCGACGGTACGTCTTCACGACACCCTGGAATGCGAGCGCGGTGTTCACAGGTCCCTCCGCGAGAAGGCCGCGTACCCCGCGAGGAGGTAGCAGAGACCCAACGCCAGCAGGAAGACCGTGGCGGGGATGGTATGCGCGGCATCACCCCACCAGAAGTCGGTGCGGTGTCCTCCGGGCGTGAGCGCGTGCACGGCGTCCCAGACGCGGCGCCAGGCCGGCGCGGCATAGTGACTTGTCAGGTGGTGTGAAACCGCCGTCAACACCTGCAGCGCGATCAGTGAGACGAAGCCAAATGCGAGCGCCAGGTTGGGTACGGCGCAGATCTGCGAGATCGCCGTTGCCAGGCCCAGAAAGGCCATGGCGTACAGCCAGGCCTGGAGCGCGAAGACCGTCACCGCGCGCGCCGTGGCTGCCGGCTCGAAGGCCTGCATGCGCAGCAGCCCGGTGAGCCAGGCGGCGGCGCCGCTCAGGAGCAGCGCGGGCACCAGCTGCGCGGCCTGACCCGCGAACTTGCCGAGGACCCACTCGAGCCGCCCCACGCGGAAAAGCGCGAACCGTGCCGAACCGCTCCAGACCTCCTCCGAGATGCGCGTCGCCGAGGTCAGCATGACCAGCGCGGGCGCGAAGGCGAACGACAGCCAGCCATAGAAGATGCCCAGCGGCGGAATGGCCAGCAGACGTGCGGCCAGGGCCTTGTCGCCGGCCAGGCCGGTCGCCATGCGCCGAAAGGCGTCGGACTTCCAGAGTGTGGCGGTCACGCTGCCCGCGTCCGACGCCACGGCCAGCCCGAGGCTCTCGGCCAGTTGGCGCTCGATCTTCTGCAGCACGGAGATGAAGAGCGCTGTCGCAGCGGCCGATCCCGCCACATAGAGCAGTCCCAGCACCATCACGCGGCGGCTGCGGATCGAGTCGAACAGCTCGTTCCGCGCCACGCGCCAGATCGCTTCAGCCCGTGGCGGGAGTGTCATGTCGGGGCCTCATTCGAAGTCGGTGTCATGCGCGGCATCCTCCGTCGGCGGCCGGCTGCCAAAGTGCAGGGCCTGCTCGACCTCGGTCAGCGGCAGCGCCACCTGCGGATCGATGAAGTCGAAGACCTGGAAGCTCTCGCCGGCCTGTTCGCGCCAGCCGGCCGGCATGGTGGCATCGAGGTCCTCGTAGGTCTGGACCAGGTCGGTGCTCAGGGTGCTCATCATCCGGATGCCGGTCTCGGGCGTCGCCTGGGGCTGGGTCTTGAGGTAATCCACCCAGGTGCGGATGTCGGCGCCGAGGCGCGAGTTCATATCGGCGATCACGGCGTCGAACTGAGCGGCCAATTCCGGGGCCGTGGCGACATTGGCGACGAAACCGTTGCGGGCCAGATCGACGCGTACCTTCCAGAGATCGGCGGCCTGCTCGATCCGGGTCTGCAGCGTGGCGCGGCCAGCCCCGGTGGCAGGCGCTTCGCCGACCCGACGGTCGTCGGGCACGTTCGAGGTTGTGACCGACGGTGTGAGCCCGCCGGGCGCCTGGTTCACCGAGAGCGAGACCGATGGCGGTGGACGATGCCGCCGCGTTTCGGTTGGCGGCTCCGCGTCGGGGATACGCAGCATCGACGTGATGCCCGCCAGGCCGTCACTGGTGCGATGCGGCTTCTGCTTCTTGAACTGCGCGAGTTCCTCGCGCGCTTGACGCAGGTCGGCCTTGGGTCCCAATCCCCCCAGGACCATGCCGATCAGCAGCGCGAACAGTAGCCAGAATCCAGTCTTCATACGAGGCACAGTCTAGGTTTCCCGTTCCGGGAAATCGAATGCTTTCTTCGGGCGCGTCTGGCCCTGTTCTGCGAGAGTTGCCGCGAAGCCTGCCGCAGTTTCGTGCTCTTGACCCTGCGCTGGCGGCTCGGCAGGAGCCTCGCCCTCCCGGAGCCCAAGTCAATGCGCTGGTGAGGTCAGGGGCGGGAGGGCGAACGTCCTCGTGAGCCGTGATTGCATGGGCATGCGCACGTCGGGGCGGCAGATTCGGCGGCAACTCTCGCAGTTTGAGGTCTGGCCCTGTATTGCGAGAGTTGATGCGCGAGGGAAGCGAAACGGGCCGAAGTTGCT